>CAYNLJ010000213.1:0-4434 GCA_964398005.1 uncultured Caldithrix sp.
CTGTTGATTCTGGTTAAGTCTGCACCCATGACTTTACCTCCTAATCCTCGTTTGTTAAACTTTTATTGCTGCACTCTACTACATTATTCGTGGCCTCAATTCATTTTTTAAATTTTCCTTAAAATTTTTTTTGTTTGCTGATATTGCTGTGTTTACAGGATTGTTGATCGTACATAGAGGTTATTAATGTATGAAAGGATGTCGGACTGCTTCCGGAAAGATCTCCTGAATTTTATGTTTTGGATTCAGGCCAATGAATAATTAAATTCGTCAACTTAATAGATTCTGGAAGATCGGAGGCTGTTCAAACAGATCACCTAAAAAATATCCAGGTATTACAAAAGAGGATAGTTATTCAACAAGATGAAGATTTTAAGTTCGTTTCGGCCGGCATTTTTACCTGAGCTAAATTATTTTTGGCAGATGTCGCAATGTCAGGTAGCTGTTTTTGCAGATCATTTGCAATTCAGTAAAGGCAGTTCTATTAACCGGTCGGCTCCGCTGAATACGTCACAGGACATCTTGTCGATTCCGGTACGGCATGATCAGCCAAAGGCTGCCATTGCGCACAAGCGGATGGTTCCTGAAAATTACTGGCGACAAAAACATTTAAAAACGTTTTATCATTTGTTTCACAATTTCCCCTTTGCCGAATACTATTTGCCGCAAATAGAAGAAATTTACCAGACAGAAAACCAGTATCTGGCTGACTTTTTATTTTTATTCACAGCTAAAATAAGCGAATGGCTGCATCTGCCGGTTAAGATTGTGCGCTCCAGTGATTTGATCTCTGATAGTTCAACAACGGACCTGATCCTGCAATGGTGTAAGCAATTTGATTGCCAAGGTTACATGGCGTCGCAAGAAATATTCAATAAAGGCTGGGTACAACCCGATGCTTTGAGAAAACAAAATATTAAACCTTTACAATTTCAACCCCTGCCATCTTCCCAATTTCTTACCAATTATGCCGGAAAATCAATTCTTCATTTTCTGCTGCAGTTTGGTGCAGAAGCCGGTTACATTTTAAAACAATATTCATCAACCCGATTGCTGGAGGTTGATTTATGATTAGCAAAGTCCTTTTAGAACAGGAAAGCCAAAGTTTGTCAATGAAATCCAGCAGCCAGGAAATTTTGATATTAAAGTTTTAAATATTGAAAGATTTCAATAGCTAATTCCTAACCCCCGGTTCCTGTTTAGCAGTACATTTCAAACTTTAGCCTTCGCATTTCTCACTTCAGCCTTCAGCCTTCAACCTTCAACCTTCAAACTTCAAACTTCAAACTCTGTCAAGTCCTGAAATAGGTTTACAAATCTGTGCGAAGCCTGAAAACATTTTACCATCGATTAATATGTACTTTTTTAGGATCGTATCGGTCTTCCGGATCGATTCTTTTCTGTGGGTAACCCACTGCCACCAGACTTATGGGAATGATGTGCAAAGGCAATTCCAGCAGTAGTTTAATTTTTTTAATCCGCTCTTCACGGGGGTAAACGGCAACCCACACCGCACCAAGATTTAGTCCGTGTGCGGCCAGTAATATGTTTTGGGTTGCGGCAGCACAGTTGAGGGCCAGATAACGGTCGTTGCTTTCCAAACCCAGATCTCCACAAACGGCCAGAGCCAAAGGAGCTTTGTAAAGCATTTTAGCATAGGGATGAAAATCGGCAATTTGATTTAACAAATTGCGGTCGTTAATGATCAGAAAATGCCATGGTTGTTTATTGTGGGCTGAGGGAGCCTGCATGGCTGCTCGCAGCAACATTTCAATCTTTTCTTCTTCTACAGGCTGATCGGTAAACTGACGAATGCTGCGCCTGGTGGAAATGGCTTCCAGTACTTCCATGATTTTCCTCCGCCTTATTTTTTTTAAATTTATGGAATCAGAACACTGAGTACAATATTAAAGATTTTTTTAATATTGGAGTTGTTTCTAAAAAGTGGATGACCAAAACACATGTAAATCAATTAAATTTTTGAGCGTAGCCTTTTGATCGAATTTTTTACGAATCTACTTAACGAAATTGAATGAACTTCATTTTTTAAGGCGACTTTTCTTCCTTCGTTTTGCATGGAAGTCGTCTTAAACTGTTCTGCCTCATTTGGAGATTGCCCAGCTTAAAACTGGTGATTATTTTTGACGGTTCAACTAAACTTCCATTTTTAACAGGACCTTGCCGATGCTTTGGCGTGATTCGATGTAGCGATGAGCCTCTGAAGCTTGTTCCAGAGGAAAAATTTTACCAATGACCGGACGAATATTGTGCAGCGTAACAAACTCACGCAGCCGAATAAAAATATCCATGGTTCGTTTGTTGTCCTTTAACAAATAACCCAAATGAAAGGCAAAAATACCAATCGATTTGTGAGACATAGTGGCGAGATCAATACGGGGCAAATCCTGCCAGGTTTTGTACCAGGAAAAAGGATTCCACTTTTTTAAATTAAAGCTGGCAAAACCGGCAACCACAATACGGCCAAAAAAACGCAGTAATTTCAGATTTTTTTTGTAAATATCGCCGCCCACCATCTCCAAAACTACATCAACTCCATCGGTCAGCTCTTTAATTTTTTTGTCGTAATCTTCCTCTTTGTAATTGATGGCGTGCGTGGCGCCTAATTTTTTAATGAATTCCAACTTTTCCGGGTTGCTGGCCAAACCAATGACTTTGCAGCCCAATTTGGAACACAACTGGACTGCCGCACTACCCACACCACCGGCAGCCGCTGTAATCAGAACGGTTTCTTCCGGTTTTACCTTGGCCATTTCAAACAAAGCCACCCAGGCTGTCATGTAATTCACCAAAAAGGCTGCGCTTTCTTCCATGTTGTACTGGTCAAGAACCGGGATGGCCTGTGATGAAGGTACAACCACTTTTTCAGCGTAACAACCATACTTGGTGCCAACCATGACGCGTTGACCAATGCGAATATCATCAACGCCGGGACCAACTGCATCGATGATGCCACTACCTTCCATGCCCGGTATGTAAGCGTGTTTGGGCCTCCAGCCGTAAAGTCCTTTGCGTGAAAGAATTTCAGCGTAGTTCACACCCGCATAATGGAGTTTAACACGTACTTCACCGTGGGCTGGCCTGGGTTCCGGCACATTGGTTAGTTTTAATATTTCTGGGCCCCCCTTTTTAGCCAACAAAATAGCCTTCATGATTTAATTCCCCCCTTTTTGGTAAAGCGATCCAACAACGAATAAACGATAGGAATAATGAACAGCGTTAAAAAGGTTGAGGTAGATAATCCACCGACTACTACCGCACCTAAGGGCTTTAATGCTTCTCCACCCTGGCCTAAGCCCAACGCAATTGGCAACATACCGAAAATGGTTGTCAGTGAAGTGATCAAAATTGGGCGCAGTCGGGTAGCACCGCCTTCGATGATGGCCTCATCTTTGGTCAGGCCACGCTCTCTGAGCTGTCCGATGTAATCTAATAATAAAATTCCATTATTTACAACAATTCCCACCAACATAATGGCTCCCAAAAAGGCATTGGTGCTGATTGCTGCGTTAAATACAAACAAGCCCAACAACACACCGATTACCGACAGGGGAATGGTCAGGGCAATAGTGAAGGGATGGATAAAGGAGTTAAACTGGGAACCCATAACCACGTAGACCAGAAAAATTGCAATTAGCAGTGCATTGCCGAGGCTGGTGAAGGATTCTTTAATGCCTTTGGACATGCCGCCGTAAGTGATGAAATAGCCTGCCGGCAGGGCAAGTTCACTCAAGGTCTTTTTGACTTCATTGGTCACGGCCTGGCGTGAGCGGCCTTCAATATCGGCCAATATTTGTACCACACGTTGCTGGTCAAAATGTTTAATTTCACCGGGGCCACGATCTGGTTGCATTTTAACCAGACGGTTGAGCGGAATGGCCTGCCCCTGCCTGTTAAAGACAGGCGTTTGCAATACCTGATCAATGTTTTCACGGGCCGCATCGTTAAGTCGTAAAACGATGTCATATTCTTCGCCAAAGGCGCTAAAGCGTGAAATGGGGCTGCCTAACACGGCGTTACGCAAGGTGCTGGCAATATCACGATAAGAGATACCCAAATCTGCAGCCTTAATGCGATCTACGGTTAACCGGTATTCGGGCACTCCTTCCTGTAATGAGCTGGAAATGTTAACGACCCCCGGAATTTTGCGGATGCGGGCCAAAGCGCTGTCGCCCAGCATTTTTAAGATTTCCAGATTATCTCCGTTGATGTGCACATTAATCGGTTGGGTCTGCATGCCGGCAGTAGCATCAATTTGTTTGACGGTCGCCTTGAGCCCCGGAAACTTTTGACAAAAACGGCGGATGTTTGCCATTACGGGTTCGATCTGATCAAAGTAAGCTGGTTTCAGGTCAACTGTAATTTTGGCTGAATTACTTTTATTCTCACCAATACGAACCGATTGCCCGGCTACGC
>CAYNLJ010000214.1:0-4429 GCA_964398005.1 uncultured Caldithrix sp.
AGATCAAAAGGCAGATCCTGAAAAATTAGTTAAATATCCGGAGTTTTAAGGAAAATAAAATCTTGAAGTTTCTTGTCAATCATCTTTAAACGTAGCGGCAAAATTTTCTAACTAAAAAACAGGTGATCTGTTAATCATTTTCTGCACTCGTGGTCTTTCATGCGATGACTGACTTGATTGGAGATCCTGACACGGATCACGGTCAAGTCCGTCAATGGCCTATTGGCACATGCATCGGATGATCTTTTGACTTAATCCGTACCTAATCACGAGGCTATTCAGCACTTTATTCGAATAGCCTCGATTTTCAAGTCAAGGTAAAAGAATCATTTCACTCTCTTCAGGTACTTTGTTGCCTTTGCATAAAAGCTTAACTATCAGTACTAAATTCAGATTCAATTTCGTTTTTTCATGTAATTTTAGACACTACTTTTTCAATGCAGACAACATGGTTCTCTTTATGGCCAGGTGGGTCGTTTCCATTAATGAATTATCCGGAAATGTCGATTAAATGGATAAGATGTAAAGGTTTGAATCGATAGAAAGTAAAATTGAATGCTTAAAAAATGTTTTAATGTAATTATTATTCTTCTGATTTTTCTGTTTAGCGAACTTATTGCACAGCAAACAAGTTCTATCATAGAACTTCAGGACCTTAAAAACATTTCCCGAACCACCCAGAATTTTATTCAGGGAGGTCAACAATTAAGCAATCAACAGCAATATGACAGTGCTGCCATTTATTTTGAAAAAGCATTAAAATTAGTCTCTTCCGAAAAAAATCCAATTTTAAAGGTCAAAATCAATTTAACACTCTGTGAACTTCATCTTCATCAGAACAAATACCAGAGGGCTTTGCAATTTGTTCAGAAAGCAGACACTCTGATTAAACAATTAAAGATTAAGGACAAATGGGTCAATGCAAAAATGAACTCCCTGATGGGGCTGAGTTACTGGTATTTCGGCAGGTATAACCAGGCGTTAAAATATTATTTAAAAGCTAAACAGTGGTATAGCAAATTGGCTGATACTGGCGCGTTAAGTGCCATTTACAATACCGTCGGTGCAATTCAGTGGTCGCTTGGCAATTTTGACCTGGCTACAGAAAATTACAAATCAGCCTTAAAATTGGCAGAAGAAACCAACAATTTTGAACGACAGGTCCGGGTTTTGAATAACATTGGTCTGGTTTATCAAAGCTGGAATCGTTGGCAGGAAGCATTGACATACCATAAACAGGCTCTTAAACTCGCTGAAGAAAAGGCCCCTGATGGTTTTGGCCTGATTTATTCAAAAATTAACATCGCTTTGGTCTCAATGGAGATGGGCCAGTTTGACGAAGCCTATAAATTGTTTAATATTGCCAGGAAATATTTTGAACAGATCAACGATCTGGCAGGATTATCTTACATCAGCAAATATCTGGGGGATTTATTTGACAGGCAGGGCAACAGGGAAAAAGCTCTGGAATATTATTCTGCCTCTTTAAATTTTGGTAAACAGGTTCAGAATAATTATCGAATTTGTGAAGCATTGCTTAACATCGGGCGGATGTATCAAGACTCCAACATAGATAAAGCAGAGGAATATTTTAAGAAAAGTTTAGCTATTGCCCGTCGGGAAGGCTACAAAAAGCAGATCATAGAAATTTATCAGAATTTGGCTTTGAATTACAAGAACAAGCATGAATACGAAAAAGCATTTGAGTATTTAAATCAAACCATGGCTTTGAAAGATAGTTTACTGAGTGAACAGAAATTGGCCGCTTTGAGTGATCTTCAATTGCAACTACTGCTGGAACATCAGAAAAGTGAAAATGAATTATTAAAAAGTGACAACCAGATTAATGAACTAAAACTGAGAAACGAAAAAATCATTCGCACAGGATTAATCATTGTTCTTCTGCTTGGAATTCTGGTGTTGTTTTTGATATGGCGTCGTTGGCAGCTTTCGCGAGAATTGAATGATGCGCTTAAGGAACAGAATGAAACGATCCGTAAAATAAATGAAGAAAAAGAAAAACTGATTAAGGAATTAAAGGAAGCTCTGGAAAATATTTCACGACTCCAGGGTTTACTGCCTATTTGTTCAAATTGTAAAAAAATTCGCGATGACGAAGGTTACTGGCAATCCGTTGAAGAATATATCTCTTCCCATACCTATGTAAAATTTTCTCATGGGCTATGCCCGGAATGTGCAAAGGAACTCTATCCCGAAGTCTACCAAAAAATTAAAGATAAAAAATAATTTGCTTTCACTCATTTAATACCTCATTTTTTGTAAAAGGAGATTTTGAATTGCAAAATTTTCTGAAAGGTGTCGTTTTTTTCTTATTTTGCCTTTCGTCTGTCTTAAACTCAGGGAATGTTTACCTGGTCATCGGTTCCGATACCGCCATCTGGGATGGTATGAGTACCAGCCGTTTTAATGATTTTTACAATATTGATTTGTACATCAATCCTCAAAGAAATGCCTACAAGGTCATGGATCCTGCTTTTCGGGCAAGATTGCTTGATTCTGACGGACAACCGCTGAAGATGACCTGGTGGATGATGGCCGGCAATATTTTTCGTTACGCCACCAACAAAAATGTGCCCATACCTAATATCATGACCATGTATCTGATGAAAAAATATCATGGCTCTGAAGTGATCCAAAACGGCGATGAACTGTCCTTGCACTACCATACGTTTCTCTGGTACGATTACAACGGTGACGGCCGCTACTATTGGAATCAGGCGCCAACATTCATGGATTGTTTTGATGATTTTAATTTCACCCTGGCCCAATATCTTTTGGAAGAGCAGGTGTTTCCGGTCTCTTTCCGTAGTGGCTGGCATTACATGGACAACGATTGGCAGCACTATCTGGACGATTACATTTTGCCTTACAGCCTGCACAATGACTGGCCGGCCAGGCACATCGACACCGAAGAACCAATCGATAACAATTACGACTGGTCGCAGGCGCCGTCTGCTTTTGTGCCGTTTCGGCCTTCCCGTGAAAATTACCAGTTGCCTGGCAACGGGCCTGGCTGGAATGTACGTTCTGCTCATTTCTGGAAAGTTTTGACCAATGACTATATTGACACTTTATTTAGTGCTGCACAGAAGGGACAGGATCAGGTAGCCTGTTTTTGGGGACATCTGCCGGAAAACGATTTTATTCAGAATATCGAAAAGATTGATAGCGTTCTGCATGATCGTCTGGTGAAATACCCTGATGTCAAATTTTATTACTGCACAGCCGTGGAGGCCATGCAACGCTGGCGCAGGGCAAATGATCATCAGTCACCCGAGGTAGAATTTGTGGAAGAGGCCGATGGAGACCAACTCTATTTTAAAATTCGAACGCATGAAAAGATTTTTCAGAAGGCGCCATTTGTGGCCGCCAAAGATGTGTATGAGGACTATCAGGTGCTGACCTGTAAACCGGTTGGGATAAACACCTGGCGCACGGTTGAACCGATCGACAAAAATTATGTCGCAAAAGTGGGCCTTGCGGTTTGCGATACCTTTGGCAATCAGACCTTAAAATTTATTCAATATCTGTCGGATGATGTTTTTATTGACAATCTGGATGAAAATTTTTCTGTAAACTCCGGCGATTGGCAAACCATAACCTCCGGTACACCCTGGGGCACAGATGCAATGCTGACCCAACTGGCAGAGGACGATTCCGTTAGTGCCAGCTGGACTTACACATTTTCGCAAGAAGCTTATTACAATCTTTTTATTCAGGTACCCACAGTGGAAAACCTCGCCCAAAAATTGAATTACCTCATCTATTTAAACGGGCAATTCCAGGACACCATTCAATTTAATTCATCGGTTAAAACCAATGACTGGCAATATTTGACAACCATCTTACCCGAAGAAGGCAGCCGGTTAAAAGTGGAACTGCAAGCCAGTGGGGCTGGTCAACAAGGGAAAGTATTGGTTGCAGATGTCTTAAAAATTACGGCCATGGTTCGGGATCGTGATTTACAGCTGGATCGGCAATTAATAGATTTTGGCGAAGTCAGCTGGGGAGACACTGCAGAAGTAGCGATCAAATTTAAAAACATTGGTCGCCAGGTATTAACCATCAAAAAAATGGAATCACTTATGGGGTACGCACGAAGTGGCATGGCATTGCCTTTAAAACTGTATCCCATGTCTGAGGTAAATGTACCTGTTCAATTTTACAGTGAACAAATGGGCTATTTTTCAGACACCTTGACCATTGAAAGTGATGATCCCAAAAAACCGGTCATAAAATTACCGGTAACGGCCAATGTTGAAAAATACTTTGAAATCGTGGACAATGAAGACGGGGCTAAATATGAAGAAGCAGGAGAGTGGTTTTACAGTGTAGCCCAGGCTTACGGCGGCACCAGTCGTTATGCCTGGTTGAACCGAACACCTGTTCCATCCGCCCGCTTTTACAC
>CAYNLJ010000215.1:0-4405 GCA_964398005.1 uncultured Caldithrix sp.
GGCATTTTTGTATTGATGGTCGGCGGCTGCAAAGGGAAACGGAACAAGCACTGCCGGCAAACCCATGGCCATCAATTCCGAAAGGGTCATGGCGCCGGCTCGACAAACCGCAAGATCAGCAGCCTGGTAAACCGTAGCTATTTGTTCAATAAAAGGCACTATTTTTACATTGGGCATATCCAGCTTTTCCAATTGCCCCTTCCAAAAATCAAAATGCTGGGTTCCGGTTTGCCACAACCAGTTGGCCTGATGGCAAAGGGTTTTATCTTGTAAAACTTCAAACACAGCCTGATTAATACTTTGCGCGCCCTGACTACCACCAATTACCGCAACCAGAGGTCTACTAGTAGCCCAGCCCAGTGCATTTTTGGCTTTCTCTTTACTGACAAAAGGCGCTTGCATTTTAATCGGGTTACCTGTTACCACCGCATTCACACCGTCAGGCAAATATTCCAACGCCTCTTCATAAGCCAAAAAGATCAAATCTGCCTGTTTGGCCAATAGTCGTGTCGTCACCCCAGGGTAACTGTTCTGTTCCTGGATGGCTATTGGTAAGCCGAGTTTTTTGGCCATTTTTAATACTGGTCCCATCACATAACCGCCAGTACCTAAAACCAAATGAGGTTCAAATTCTTCTAAAATCTTTTTACTCCTGTAAAGACTTTTGCCTAAATTCACCGGAAACGCCAGATTTTTTAAAGTTAATCGGCGCTGCAATCCCTGTACCGGCAACAATTCTAAACGGTAACCTTTTTGCGGCAAAATGCGGTTTTCAATTCCCCGCCTGGTACCAAAGAACAACAACTGCGCCTGCCAGCGCTGTTCCATGGCCTGCCCCAAATTGAGTGCAGGAAATAAATGCCCTCCGGTACCTCCGCCTGCAATGGCTACACGTACACTTGTTTCCATTAGTCCGCCGTCATAATTACATGGTTCAAATCGGTTCTTTTTTCTACCCGATTCATCCAGGAGATGTCCTGGTGCGCATGGCGGGAAATATTCAATAAAATACCTACGGAAACAGACAAGAATAATAGATTGGACCCGCCATAGCTGAAAAAGGGCATGGGCAAACCGGTGGTTGGCAGTAAGGCGCTGACCACACCGGCATTAATAAACGCATAAAGCGTAATATTCATGGTAATGCCTGTTGCCAGGTACATGGAAAATTTATCCGGCGAACGTCTGGCAATGGTAATGCCTTTGTAAAAGATCAGCAAAAAGATTAAGAGAATAACAGCCACTCCAATAAATCCCCATTCTTCTCCTAATATGGAAAAGATGAAGTCGGTGTGAGAATCAGGTAAAAACATGAATTTTTGTTTACTCTGCCCCAATCCCTGACCAATCAATCCACCGTTGCCAATACCAATCAAAGACTGCTTCAGCTGGTAGGGTGCTTTAGCCGGATTGTGCAACGCCTGCCACCAGCCTAATACCCGCTGCCACTGGTAGGGATTGCGGGTAATCACGAATACACCAACCGGAATAGCCGGCAAAGCAACCGAAATAAGATGTTTGATGGGCATCGGACTTAAAACCAGCAGCGTCCCCACAATCATCAGTATCATAACTGATGAACTCAGATCCGGCTGTCCCAAAATCAATATGACCGTTAAACCGGAAATTAAGGCTACCGGCAACAAACCCTTTTTGACATTGTGTAACTGCCTTTCACGATGAGCTAAAAAATAGCTTACGTAAATAATTAAACTCAGCTTAGCCAACTCTGTTGGCTGAAAACGCATCACTTTTAGGTTATACCAGCGAGTGGCGCCATTTACATTTCGGCCAAAAATAAACAAGCCGGCTAAAAGCAAAATACTTAAACTCACTAACAACAGCGGCCGGCTGTTTTTGTTAAACCAGCGGTAATCAATTTTCGAGAAAACCATCATGAAAAAGAGCGAAAGGAAACCCCACAAAACCTGTTTTCTGAAAAAGTAAGTAATGGAATCATATCGAAATTGAGCGAACATGGAACTGGCACTAAAGACCATGACCATGCCGCTAAACAATAATATGGTTACCAAAATTGCCAAAAGATAATCAACTGTTGGACGTTTCATCTCACCTCAATTGGTTAACGATTTTTTTAAACTGTCTGCCCCGGTCTTCAAAATCCTGAAACATGTCAAAACTGGCACAGGCCGGTGAAAGCAGTACCACTTCTCCAGGCTGAGCCAGATGGTAAGCTGTCTGCACAGCTTCTTTCAGACTTGCTGCCGGATGAATAGGTTTCAGACCCTGCCAGGCCTGCTGCATTTTTTCAGTGGCTTTCCCAATTAACACCACAGCTTTAACTTTTTGAGAAATCTGTTCATTTAAACGGCTAAAATCACTGCCCTTATCTTTACCTCCGGCAATCAAAACGATGGGTTGTTCAAAGCTTTGCAGAGCGTAGTAAAGAGATTCCACTGTTGTTGCTTTTGAATCATTAATAAAGCGAACACCGTTCAGTTCGCGTACAAATTCCAATCGGTGTTCAACCCCTTTAAAATCCCTTAAAACCGTTTTAATTTCCTCTTCCGGAACACCGGCATACTTAGCGGCTAAAATGGCCGCCATGGCGTTCATGTAGTTGTGCAGCCCCCGCAAACCCATTTGCTGTACTTCCATAAAAGGCTGACCATCCAACCAAATGGTACCATCTCTAAAATAGATTTCAGCCTTTTCATCACCTTTAATATGAAAGCCGCTTTTTTGGCACTCTAATTGAGGCAATCGTTTTAAAATTTCCGCATCAGCCGCGTTGTAAATAAAACGATCCCCAGGCTGCAGGTTTTTGGTTACCTGCCATTTAGCATCCATGTAATCCTGGTAACTGGCGTAACGATCCAGATGGTTCGGTGCAAAATTCAACAATACCACCTGATCGGGATGAAAACGATCAATGGTCTCCAGCTGAAAACTGGAAACTTCTACTACGCTCCAGCTGTCCTGCTGGCTTTGCTCCACAAAATCGGAAAAAGCCTGTCCGATGTTACCGGCCACAATAGCCTGCGGGTAACGGCGTTTTAGCATTTCACCAATCAGAGTTGTGGTAGTCGTTTTACCATTGGAGCCGGTTACAGCGATCAACTTTCCTTTGAAGAACCAGTAAGCCACTTCAATTTCAGAAACGACCGGCACATTTTGGCTGAGCAGTTGCTGGACAACATTAGAAGCCACCGGCACGCCCGGGCTGAGCACACAAAAATCGGCTTCAAAAACGCGCTGCGAATGATTGCCAAACTCATGGTCGATTTGCTCGTTTTGCAGAAATTGCAAGGCATCTGCCTTTTGTTCAGCAGGTGCCAGGTCGCTGACAAAGACCAGCGCGCCTTTATTTTTCAAAAGGCGGGCTGCAGCCAAACCGCTGCGAGCTGCTCCCAAAACCGTCACCTTTTTGCCTTTTACATTCATTAAATCCTGCACAGACTGCCTCGTTACTGAGTTTTAAAAGTACTTAAACTTAACAGAGCCAGTAAAATACCCACGATCCAAAAGCGGATGACCACCTTTGTTTCATGCCAGCCCTTTAATTCAAAATGGTGATGCACCGGCGCCATTTTAAAGACCCGTCTGCCCTGCCCATATTTCTTTTTAGTGTATTTAAAATAGGTCGTCTGGATAATTACCGAAACAGCCTCGGCAATGAAAACACCGGCAATCAGGATCAGCAGTAACTCCTTTTTCAGCAGAATGGCAGCGGCGCCCATGGCCGTGCCCAGGGCCAGCGACCCGGTGTCGCCCATAAAAATCTCGGCCGGGTAGGCATTAAACCACAAAAACCCCATAGCCGCGCCAAACACTGCCAGACAAAAAATGGCAATCTCTTCAGTGCCGGGCAGGTAAATAATGTTCAGATAATCAGAAAACTTGACATTACTGGTAACATAGGCCATGCCGGCCAGCGCAATAAAAGCAATTGCCGAAAGACCGGCCGCCAAACCGTCCAGTCCATCGGTTAAATTAACCGCATTGGATGAACCGGTCAGCACAAAAATAATGAACAAGATGTAAAACCAGCCAAAATCGATTTCTAAATTTTTGAAAAAGGGAACACTGGTGTTGGAATGAATCCCATCAAAAAAGGGATGAAAATAAATAATCAAACCTAACAATAAGCCAACACTAATTTGCCCCAGCAATTTGTAACGACCGATCAGGCCTTTTTTCATTTTTCGGATTGATTTTAAATAGTCATCGATAAACCCGACGACTCCCATGACCAAGGTGGCACCAAAAATGAGCAGCAGGTACAGGTTACTTAAATTGGCCCACAATAAAACCGCAATCACCGTTGAAAACAAAATGATTAAGCCACCCATGGTGGGCGTACCACGTTTTACCTGATGCGACTGAGGACCTTCAATGCGGATTTCTTCGCCAATCTGATGTTTTTTAAGTAAACGGATCACTT
>CAYNLJ010000216.1:0-3826 GCA_964398005.1 uncultured Caldithrix sp.
GCGCCTTTCACGTCAGTAAACCTTCGGATCTGATTCCTGAACTGCAGGGCCGTTTCCCCATTCGCGTGGAACTGAACAGCCTTTCTGAAGACGATTTTGTGCGCATCCTGACCGAACCGAAAAATGCTCTGATTATTCAGTACCAGGCCATGCTGGAAACCGAAGGCGTCAAATTAACCTTTACCGATGATGCCATTCGCGAGATTGCCCGTATTGCCACGGTGGTCAATGCCCGGGCCGAGAACATCGGCGCCCGACGTCTGCACACCATCATGTCCACCTTGCTGGAAGAAATTCTGTTTGAAGTTCCGGAGAAAAAGCAGGATGAACTGGTGATCGACAAGGAACTGGTGACCAAAACCCTGGAATCGATTGTAGAAGATGAAGATTTGAGCCGGTACATTTTGTAGAAGGTGGCAATCCACCAACAATCTTTGGAAGAGGATTGTTTTAGCCAATGAATTGTAAATATTAAGTATTTGAAATAAAAAAGCCTCTGATGTGTTTCACCAGAGGCTTTTCTTTTTTGATGTTTTCAAATTCTATTTCACCAGAATCATCTTTCTGGCCTGGGCTACACCTCTGTTGGTGGTTAAGCGATAAACGTACACACCCGAGGCTAAAGTTCCGGCCTGCCACAGCACGCGATGACTTCCGGCCTTTAAAGTTGAATTCAATATGGTGCGAATTTTTCTGCCGGAAATGTCAAAAACTTCCAATTTAACCCTGGCTGTCCTGGGTAGATTAAAGGCAAAAACCGTGTAACCGTTAAACGGATTCGGATAATTGGTCAAATGGAAGTCCTGTGCTACTTTTACGGTTGGCATGTCAACCGATACCAGCGAGTCGGTGGCAAACGGGCCCACATCTTCGGGATTCAACGGACGTCTTAAAATTTTTGCGCTGGAAAATTCATCGGCGCCGACATCCGGCAGACCATCGCGTAATTGTCCCTGCACATCATCAACGAGGAAAGCAAGGTTGCTGTTGGCCGCATCAATCGCCGGACTCTGCGCGCTGAGCAACCAGAGGCTGTCCCGCTGTTCCAGTAAAGGATCGATGACTCGGATTTCATCTTCCGTGGCCGTCATTCCCACTTCAAATCCATTCTGTGGAAACATGATGTTGTTCTGCCAGACAAAGTTGGTCGGTTGTGTGTAAATGGTGATCAGGTTGCGTTGACCACCCACCACTAAATTGGCCAGCATGGTCACGTTGCGTGGCTCTTTTTTCCAGGAATTGTCTGACTTGGCGTAACCGATTTCAATGTTGGAGTAGTTATTGACCAGAGTATTGTGCGCAATCAACACATTCTGGATCCGCCAGTGTGCGCTTAAGGAACCCTCATCGGTGTCGCCGTTGGTCAACGTGATAGCCGCATCCCATTTACTGCCGGTCAGGTTTTCAAAATAGTTATTGTAGATTTTATGATCCTGCGAATAGATTCTTATGCCGCCGGTGCCGCTTTTGCCCTCTCCTAAAAAGAAATTGCCTTCCACTACCGAACCGTTTCCGTGACGCAGACAAAGGGTTCCCTGAGAGGAACGGAATGTATTGTAACGCACCGTGTCTTTACAGCTCTTAATGGAAACGATTTCCGGATCACCGTCACAATCTTCAAACAGATTGTACTCAATGACCGTAAAACCATCCGTCATGGAAAGTTCACTCCAGCCAACGCGAATGGCTTCCATTTCGTTTTCGGCTCTGGGACCGATATTGTAGAAATAATTATGATCAATACGGTCATGCTGGGAAACTACATCGCCGCCATCAATGGTAATAAAGTTGCCTAACTGATGCTTGTCCCGAAAAACGTTGTGGTCAATCCGGTTGTGATGGCTGAGCAGACTCTGATCTGCCCAATAGCCGCCGATGTAAACCCACTTGCCGTTCTGGCCTTCGGTTTCTGTAATTTGAAAAATATTTCGGGTAATGCGCACGTGGTTGCAGGCTTCCAACTTAATAACGGTATATTTGGCCGAGGTGAATTTGAATCCCTGGATGGTCACGTAAGCTACCTTACGTAAGGTGAAATAGGTTTCACCGGTCAATTCGGCCTGACCAATGTTTTTAGCGCGAATGATGATCGGTTTGTTGGCCGTGCCACTGGATTCAATGGTAATCCCGCCACCGGTATCATAAACCCCATCTTCAACTTCCACGATGTCGCCGGGCTTCAGGTTGGTGCCCTTGCAAATGCTTTTTAAATCTTTAGCATTGTTGACCGTGTAAATGGTTGGTGGCGTGGTGTCTTCTACAACGGTTGCTCCGATGGTCATGTCCGAAAGTACCGTAAACGATTTTTTCAGTTCGGTTCCTGAAAGATCACCTGTCCAGCCGGCATTGATGAATCCCACCGGCAGTTCCAGTTTGGCCGTAACTTTGGTGTAGGCATAAAAAACCTCGCCGGGAGGCGAAAGCACAATGCGTCCGGTATCGGGTTGAATCACCGTTACTGTGTATTGGGCTGGAGGATTCAGAGTATCGATGACCACATGCGCTCCGATGGTCATATCGCGAACCACCTGAAAGGTTTTTTGCATTTCAGTGCCGGAAAGATCTCCGGTCCAACCGCCATTTGTGTAGCCTTCGGGTACTTCTAAACTTGCTGTGACCCAGGAACTATCGGGATAGGCATCCAGTTGCGGATCAAGCGTGATTTGTCCGACTTCAGGTTGTTCCACGGTGATGGTGTGGTAAATCTCCGTCGGAGGAAATGAAATGTCCGGAATTGGATTTGTGCCGATGTAAAGATCATCGATGGCTGCATCCACACTGCCAACGGCGCCATCGTAGCCAAGATTAAAACGTAATTCGTGGAATTCCTTTTGCCCGTTGGGATGGGAAGGCGTGTACGATTCACGAAAATTAACCGTCACAGCCTCCGATTGATCAAAGATAACCTGGTAAATTTCGCGATTGTAATCGATTTTAGCGCTGATGCGGTACCATTGCCCAAGCGTGTAATTTTTAACCGTAACTTTCGAAGAACCGTCATAAACCTGAAACTTACCGGTATTGCCTGAAGGTGTGTCAAACTCAAAGACAAAGGCACGCTTTTGGCTGCCTCCGTAAAGATCATAGCCGTTGATGGAAAAATCTTTGGTTTCCAGGCTTGAAACTTTTACCCAGACATCGAAATAAATAATGCCGCTTACGCCGCTTTCCGAACCGGAAAAGGCAATGTTTTTGACCACTAACTTGTTGCTTTGTGTGTAGAATTGTAATGCCTGTGAACCTGTGTGTACAAAGTCTGTCGCATTGGTGACCGTGGCGCTACCATTTTCCACCGACCAGTTGTATTGCTGGTGCACGGAACCGGGGGAGTATTCTTCGAAGGAGGTGTTAAGGATGTCCTGTGCTGAAACATTTACAAAAAAGGTCATCACCAGCCCGATGACCGTCGTCAGAGCGTTTTTTTTAATTAAGTTCATTTGAACGACTCCTTTGCCAAGTATTTGTATTACATATTACAAATATTAAATAAAATTTAAAAGCATTGCAATTTTTTTCACCAATTTTTCCCCAAAAAAATTTACACACTAAACGCTCAATCCAATGCACTCAAGACGCCTGGTCTAATAAATAGAAAAAAACGCTTGTTGAGAGGAAAGTATTTTATCATTTTGTCACTAGTCACTCTGTCACTTTGTAACTAAAAAATTTAATCAGTGTTAATCTGTGTAAATCAGTGGCTAAAAAAATCCGTGGTCTTCCGCGCCCATCCGTTTCATCCGTGTTCTAAAAAGAAATCAGTGGCCCAAAAATCGGTGGCTTTCGGTGAACCTCGGTGGCTACTATTTGCTCCGGATTGATATTTCAT
>CAYNLJ010000216.1:3836-4387 GCA_964398005.1 uncultured Caldithrix sp.
GTACTTTATCATTCTGTTACTAGTCACTCTGTCACTTTTAACTAAAAATTTTAATCAGTGAAAATCAGTGTCGATCAGTGGCTAAAAAATCCGTGGTCTTCCGCGTCCATCCGTTTCATCCGTGTTCTAAAAATTTAATCCGTGAATATCTGTGTAGACCTGTCCGGCTGGCGCCGTCCAGACGGGTCAGTGGCCCAAAATTCGGTGGCTTTCGGTGTACCTCGGTGGCTACCATTTGCTCCGGATTGATATTTCATCTAATTTTAACCAATCCCAAATAAGGACAGAAATTAAAATGCAAAAAAATTACGCTGACGTTGATTACGCCAAACTGACCACGCAGGATCGTAATCCCATTAAACGCAATTTACAAAAATTGCGTTTAGCACACAGTTTACAGATTTTAAAAGAATTGCCTCCAGATTTCGCTGGCCAAATTCTTGATTTTGGCGCAGGTAATGGTGAATTGTGCAAACAGATCAGTTTGCGCTTTCCACAAAGCCAATTGGTCTGTTACGAGCCTTCGCCAAATCTTAGAAAACAGGCGCTTC
>CAYNLJ010000217.1:0-4383 GCA_964398005.1 uncultured Caldithrix sp.
GCGGTTAATATGCTGGATTCCGTTTCGGCCAGACTTTTGGGTATTGTATTAAATGGCTTTGATGTACAGGGCATTTATGGCTCGTATTATTACTATTACTATCACCATTACTATGGGGGCGAAGGTAGTACAAAAAGCAGAAGAAAATTTATCTGATTATAAATATATTCTGAAATTTGTGACCTGGTTTAAATCTGAAACAAAAAAATCTGTTAATTTTGGCAATTCAATTTTACTGGCTATTTTTTAATAAAATTCTTAACAAAAGCCAAAGTAGAAATATTGAAATATATTTTGATTAATAATGTTTGGGGAAATCCCCAATATTTTCAGAATGTGCAAAGTGAATTCGAAAGGAGCAGACAATGAGAGTTGCTGTTGTGGGAACCGGCTATGTGGGACTTGTTGCAGGCACATGTTTTGCAGATGTGGGGAATGATGTCATTTGTGTGGATAATGATGAGAAAAAGATTGAAATGTTGAAACAGGGCCAAATTCCTATTTATGAGCCCGGCCTGGAAGAAATGGTTAAACGCAATGTGGAACAGGAACGCCTGTCTTTTACTACCGATATCAAAAAGGCTGTGGAGGCCTCCCGCATTATTTTTATTGCTGTTGGTACACCTCCTAAAGAAGATGGCTCTGCCGATTTGCAACATGTGCTTGCTGTTGCCCGCGAAATCGGGCGCCATATGAACGGATTTAAAATTGTGGTCAACAAAAGCACCGTTCCGGTAGGCACAGCAGATAAAGTAAAAGAGGAAATCAAGAAACACACACATCATGATTTCGCAGTGGTCTCTAATCCTGAGTTCCTGAAAGAAGGGGCGGCCATTGAAGATTTTCTGAAACCGGATCGTGTGGTAGTGGGGACAGATAACGAAGAAGCTGCCGAAGTCATGCGTAATCTTTACGCTCCCTTTGTGCGAACCGGAAAACCTATCATAGTCATGGATATTCGCAGTGCCGAATTGACCAAATACGCGGCCAATGCCATGCTGGCCACCAAAATTTCATTTATCAATGAAATTGCCAATCTATGTGAAAAGGTAGGCGCCGATGTGGACATGGTACGTCGCGGTATTGGCGCAGACCGCCGGATCGGACCTTATTTCATTTTTCCGGGTACCGGTTATGGTGGTTCCTGCTTTCCAAAAGATGTGAAAGCTATCATTCGCACGGCAAAAGAATATGACATGCACTTAAAAATTTTGGAAGCCGTAGAAGAAGTAAATAACAGACAGAAAACAATCCTGTTAAATAAGATTAAACAGTATTTTAATAATGACCTGAAAGACAAAACGTTTGCTGTTTGGGGATTATCTTTTAAACCAAACACGGATGACATGCGCGAAGCACCGGCGATTGCTTTAATCCGGGCTTTGGCAAAAGAAGGCGCTAAAATTCAGGCTCATGATCCGGAAGCACTGAAAGAGGCGGAATGGCGATTTGAAGACTTGCTGAATAAACAAGTTTTTCTGATTAAGAAACGTTATGATGCCCTTGAAGGAGCCGATGGCCTCATTATCATGACGGAATGGAACGAGTTCCGTGAACCCGATTTCTACCTTATTAAGGAAATGTTAAAGCAGCCGGTTATTTTTGACGGTCGTAACCTTTATGATCCTAAACGAATGGCCAAAATCAGCATTGATTATTTCCCGATCGGCCGTCCTTCTTCTCTTGATTACAAGAAAAATCAATAAATTGAAGCTGAGTAAAATTAAAATGGAGTAAAAACATGGATTTGTTGAACAAAATCAAAAATAAAGAAGCGGTGATTGGGGTAGTCGGACTGGGCTACGTTGGTTTGCCGCTGTTGATGGAATTTGTTGACCAGGGCTTTAGAACCATTGGCTTTGACATCGATCCCGAAAAAGTAGAAAAGCTGAATGCCGGTAAATCTTACATTAAGCATATTGATGAAAATCGCGTAAAAAAGGTGCGTGACACCAATTTGTTTGAAGCCACCACCGATTTCGCACGGATTAAAGAGGTTGATGCTATTTTGATTTGCGTGCCGACCCCATTGACCAAACATCGTGAACCCGATTTGTCCTACATTATCAGCACCGGTGAAACTCTGTCCAAACACATTCGCAAAGGACAATTAATTGTGCTGGAAAGTTCAACATTTCCTGGTACCACCGAAGAAGTTCTGAAACCGATTTTAGAAAAATCAGGCCTTAAAGGCGATCGTGACTTTTGGGTGGGTTTTTCTCCGGAAAGGGAAGACCCGGCTAATCCCAAGTTCAATACCCGAACCATTCCCAAAGTGGTTGGCGCCAATAATGAATATGCCCGTGAATTAATTACGGCGCTTTATGATCAGGTCATTGTAAAAACGGTGCCTGTTTCTTCAACTCAGGCAGCCGAGGCCACAAAACTGCTGGAAAACATTTTCCGCAGTGTTAATATTGCCCTGGTTAATGAAATGAAAATGATTCTGGATCGCATGGGCATTGATGTCTGGGAAGTGATTGAAGCGGCTTCAACCAAGCCTTTTGGTTTTATGCCCTTTTACCCGGGCCCGGGGCTTGGCGGCCATTGTATTCCCATCGATCCCTTCTACCTGACCTGGAAAGCGCGTGAATATGAAATGAATACACGCTTTATTGAACTGGCAGGCGAGATTAACACCTTTATGCCTTATTATGTAGTGAACAGAGTAGCCGACGCTTTGAATGAAAGAGCTAAAAGTATTAAAGGTTCTAAAATTCTGTTACTTGGTGCTGCCTATAAGAAAGATGTGGACGACCCGCGGGAATCACCTTCCTTTAAGCTGATGGAAATTTTGGAAGAAAAGGGCGCCGAAGTGGATTACAACGATCCGTTGATTCCCGTGCTGCCCAAAATGCGCATGTACGATGTCGGCCGGAAGGAAAGTGTCGAACTGACGGCTGACAATCTGAAAAAATACGATTGCGTCCTGGTCTCCACCGATCACTCGGCCTACGACTGGGATTTCATCGTGAAAAATGCCCAGCTGGTGGTTGACACGCGCAATGCGACCAAGAATGTGCTTGAGCACAGGGATAAAATTGTAAAAGCATAAATGGAAGGCGGACTTGTTCCGCCTTTTTCATTATCGCTTGCCAAACGTATTTAGAAGGTGAGGCATTAAGTAAAATTTTAATTTTAAAAAGGAACGCTGAAAAATGAAAAAAATCCAGTTACAAATTCCGGATGAGCTTTTCCGGGACTTACAAAAACTGAATAATCAGATCGGCGCACTTGAATTTGAAGATTTTTTACTGGCCATTTTGCAGAATTACGTTGAAGAACAGAATCCTGAAAAAGAAGCAGAAAATCAACAGGAATTGGAAAAACGACTGAAAGACCTGGGTTACATGTAATGGCGGTAGATTTACACTTACATACCTTCCATTCCGACGGTTCTTTGTCTCCTGAACAGCTGATTGATTTGCTGGAAAAGTTTAAGGTAAACACCTTCGCCATTACCGATCACGATACCATCAGCGCCATTCCACAGGCAAAAAATTACGCTGAGGTCAAAGAAATGCAACTGATTCCCGGGGTTGAATTAAGCATTGAATATGCCTTACCGGGAAAAGCTCATTTGCATCTATTAGGTTTGTTCATCGATGTCGAGAATCCCCAACTGACCGAAGCCTTACAGGAACTGCGAAAGGAGAGGGAAAAACGTGCCTTTCGGATCATCGAAAAACTGAATGAATTGGGAATTGAATTTACCAAACAAGAAATACATGAACTGACAAAACACGAACGGATTGGCAGGCCCCATATCGGCAAGCTTCTGGTAAATAAAGGGGTGGTCAAATCGATAAGCGAAGCTTTTGAGAAATTCATAGGACGCACCGCACCGGCATATGCTCCCAAAAAGAAATTACAGCTTAAAGAGGCAGTACAACTAATTCACCAGGCCAAAGGACTGGCCATTGTGGCTCATCCCTATAGTCTTGGCTTTAACTCAAAAGAAGAACTTTTTGCCCGATTGGATGCTTTGCGTGATTACGATATCGATGGGCTTGAAGCCTATTATTCCATGCACGATGAACAGCTTACTCAATGGTTACTCGAATATGCTAAAAAATTCAACCTTGCTGTTTCCGGTGGATCAGATTTTCATGGTGAAGCCAAAAAGGAAATCCAACCGGTTATCGGAACCGGGGAGTTAAAAATCCCTGAAAAAATCGTTGACGAATTAGTTGTTTTTCATTCCAATAAATATGATTTAAAACCACAAAATCGCAACTAAAATTTAACCTCGACCTTACAGAGCGGCAAACGGTTACACGAATATTCACTCCTTTATTTTTAAAGGTACAAATTTTTCCGGAGAAATGTTGAAGGTTGACTTTTGAGTGTTGAATGACTTCAACAGCTAATTCCTAATTCCCA
>CAYNLJ010000218.1:0-4381 GCA_964398005.1 uncultured Caldithrix sp.
GCGACTCCGGTCCAATCTTGTTGTGGTGTTACTTTTAGCAACGTATCTTCAACATTCACAGCAATCTCCGGTTTATCGCTTTCAGCCCAAATGCTTAAATTTTGGCCTTCGGGATCGCTTGCCGAAAAAGACAAGGTTAACGATTGGTTCGGCGCAACGGTTGTGTCTTTAAATGAACTGAGCTGAGGATATTCGTTTATCTTTGAACCAGAACGTGCCAGTCCGTAAACACCGGTTGAAGTAACTGGAATAACAAAAACAGAATCATTTTGATAATAGGCAGCGGAAATTTTTTGCCAGGTTTGATTTTCTTCATCCAACCAATAGGCCTTCCATGGATCGTTCATTGCCTGGCTTACCGAATCAATTAGCCTTAATTCTGCTGGCACGCTAAAGTTTACAATTTGAATGGTACTGTCCGGAGCCATGGAACCCACATACTGAGCAAATTGGATGACCTTTTGATCGTTTTCAATGAAAGGCCAGGGAGGCATATTTCGCATTAAAAACAGCAATGTACTGTCATTAACTGCATTTTCCGGAACGATCAACTGAGTTCCCTCTCCATCACTCACCGTATCACCAGAAACACCTACCTTCTTAGAAAATGCCATTACCGGATTAGCACGAAAATCATTAAATAAATAACCAATAGTAATGCCATCTATGAAATTTCGTTCAGTATCTATATTTGTAATTTCAAAGAAACCATTACTAAGCACAGTCGCATCTTTTGGATATCCAAATAATGAAAATCTTGAAGGAATTAAAAATCCATCAATGGGCCATTGATCTCCTATCTGGATAGCCCCGTTTAAAACAACACTGTCCAGATCATGAATTCTAAATTTAAATCCATACATCTCATACATTCCGGTTGTAGAGGTTTGTGTGAAAAGATTACTTGTCAGTTCCAACTTCCCCATTCTCTTGGGAATATGGTATGAATAGGTAGCCAAAGAATTATTTGTTTTTTTCAGTTCAACATTACCTTCAGAAGGATAAAACTTGCTTAAATGGAACATTAAAAAATCTTTTGCCACTTTTTTCTGAGGGTCCTTAATCAATTTGTCTTCAAGTGTATTAATGATGGTATGCTTTAATCCATTGGTTGCCAGACCTTTGAACAAGTCACCAGCAGATAGGTTAGGCCCGGTCAAACTGGTGTTTGGAATTGTTTCTGCCAGGTGCTTAATGTGTTGTGCCATAGTTTGCCAACGCTGCTCGTAAGCGTTGAAATCTTCATCAGTAGCTACGCCGGTATAAATTTTATCAAAGAATTCCCGGTTTTTAGCCGCCATCTCTTCACCATAATTAACAAATTCCTTTAATGCACCAAGGGCTTTTACAGGATTTAATTGTTTTAGAAAGTCAACGATATCAAATCCCAGAAGCCACTTACTAATCCCATAATCCTGCCAATTCGCTGCCGGACCAATCAATTTAATCTTCTTTTCAGCTAACAGGTTTCCAACAGCATCTTGATAAACCTGTACCTTATCATAAGACCAGGTATGCCAAATCGATCGCGTTGGAGAAAAATAGGATACCTGTGCTTTTCCATTTTTTCCATAAACAATTACGTCAAGACCATCCTGGTTATCATTTAGTTTTCCGCTAACAGCCGAAACGAATATATCGCTTCCTTTTGGTGCAGGGATTCCAAAATGGTCTTTCACATA
Source organism: uncultured Caldithrix sp. (assembly GCA_964398005.1). Classification (GTDB taxonomy): domain Bacteria; phylum Calditrichota; class Calditrichia; order Calditrichales; family Calditrichaceae; genus Caldithrix. The sequence continues at coordinate 1,683 of CAYNLJ010000218.1, forward strand.
AATATTGACTTTAGAGAAAAATTTAAATGGGCCTAAAGTGGAAGGATGGAAATATAAAGACGCTTGTTGGGGGCCAACCAAAACAGGAAAAGAGTTGAATATATTCTCATCCAATACGTTCACTGGTGGATTTGAAGAATTACCATAAATATAACCAAAAAACCAATGCGGTGGATTTAAAGTGTCTCCCCACCAGCTCCATCCATAATAAGGGACAGGGAAAAACTGGAAAATACCCGAATATTTATCTTCATAGGTTTGATTCTTATAGTCTTCTCCTGAATAATACTCAAAGCGGAACGGAATTAAAGGGGCCTGGTATTCCACTTCGGCTTGACCATTTTCTCCCATTCTTATAATAAAGCATAGTTCATTATCGCCTGCATAAGCGGCTGAAACAACATTCGACCCATTAATAATGCCTTTTTCCCCGCCAGGAAATTTTGTATTCACCATCAGGGCAATTGGAGCCCCTTTAGGTACCAAACGACCATAACCATCAAATGCTGTTATCTTTAATTTTGCTTTTTCTGAAAAACCCTGCGAAGCATATACATAAAAAACATTTCGTTCACTTTCCGTTTCGATTTGAAGTTTATCTACACCTACCAGGGCTGGCAAAATGCTTTTACTGGAATCGATGGTCAATTCATAAGTGTTTTGGTAACCCGTCCACACCTTATTTGTTTTCCCAGTTCCATAAACTTTGTAAAAAACCGCTGTTCCTGGAGACCAGCCTAAATTTTCCGTACTCGTATAGGCCTTCCAGGCTTCTTCCTTGTTTGCATAGTTATTGTAGTTTATCATCCTGTTAGCCCAATCGGTAAAAGGGACCATTGTTGTAGGGGGTGGCTGGTACCTAACTGTAGCTTTGCCCTGGCTGCCCAATTGAACTACATATTTACCCCCACCCGCAAAAGAAGGGTTGTAATCCATTCCATAAGCATAATAGCTGGCTCCGGTCTCATCTTTATGCTTGATTGCATCACCATAAAACCGTCCCCACTTTGTCTCAATCCAAAGAGAAACCCCAGCCGGTAAGGGACGATTGAACATATCCAAAGCCTGTAATTGTATTTCAATTTGTTTTGCTTTATAATTTTCTGCTGTAAAAATGTAAGGACTACCATCAGATGCTTCTCCATGAATCACTACCGAATTGAAGGAATAGCGAATCGGAAAAACACTATTCGATTTTAAGGGAATAATCCCATACCAATAAGCAGTTTGCTCATCTGATGGGTTCTGGAATTTCACACCATAAACTACCAAATCCATCTTGGCATAACTTTTATAGTGATTCATTATTTCAATATCGCTTGCATTAGGATTTTGAAATAAATAATTATCACGAATCATATCATAGGTTTCAAGATAAATTTGATGGGGATAATAATCGATGGTAACTTGCCCATGGTCATCTGTTTTAAAATAAAAAAAATTGGTACTACTACTATCGGTTGAAAACTCAGACTTAAATAACGTAGGACCTTTTAATATTCCGCCTGTAATTCCTACAGATATCGGCACACCTCCCCCTACCGTTTGACCATTTGCATCGTAGGCAGTGATTGTAAACGAAGCTGTTTTCTGGTTAAAAGGTGTGTAAACAAAAACAAATTCCGGATCAGATACAAATAAAACGGAATCAACTTGCTGGCTGTAAAGGCACAAACTAAGAAAAATGGTGATTAAAACGGTCCTGATTAAATTCATGGTTCCCCCCCATTATTTAAATGGTACCAAAAAGATTAAAAATGAAAATAGTTTAGAAGCTTTCCCCCGGTTTTAATTTTAACTTTGAATTTTTAATATTTTCTGTTAATTTCATTTAATCTTTAATTCTTTTTTTAAAAAAATGATAGGTAGTTTATTAAAATGCAATCCCAATTTTTATTTTCTTTGTTATTCTTGATTTTAGTCACGCAAAGCTTCAGCCAATCGCCATCCGAACCCACCTTGATTAAATCTATCCATCAATCGGAATATGAAAATCACAAACAAATACCCAAGCAACCATCCTTTTTTGACCCCACCGGTCGGGATATTATCCGCCTGGCTAAAAAGGCTGTTGTACAAAAGCCTTCCAAAGTCGTCTTTGGTTACCTGCCCGACTGGCAATATGTCTCTTCACGTGATTACCTGCAATACGATCTGCTTACCCACATCGCGGCCTTTGACTTTAGTGTAGATGCCGACGGAAATATTTCCAAACCTTCTTACTGGCCATGGACAGATGTGATTAATGCGGCGCATGCCAATGGCGTAAAAGTGATTTTAACTGCCGTCAATTTTAACTCTGATGATATTCACCATCTGCTGACGACCTCTTCTGCCAAACAGAATTTCTTTAGCAATTTGAAAAGTCTGCTAAATCAATACAATCTGGATGGCGTGAATATTGATTTTGAAGGACTTTACACTGCTGATCGTGGTTCGTTGCTGAATGGTTTTATGGCCGATCTTTCGGCCAGCATTAAACAAACGTTTCCTGATGCTGAAATTTCCTTTGCCGGACCGGCGGTTAACTGGGGTGGCTGGGATTTTGCCGGCCTGGCCGCAGCTTGTGATTACATCTTTATCATGGGCTATTCCTTTGCCGGCAGCTGGAGTTCTACCACCGGTCCCAATGCTCCGCTGACCGGAGGCAGTTACAATATTACCAACACCGTTACTGTTCAATATGCTTCGGTTACCAA
>CAYNLJ010000219.1:0-4367 GCA_964398005.1 uncultured Caldithrix sp.
CAGCCCAAAATTTAGTCCCCAAGAATTTTCGACCAAAGCAGATTTTTGTGGGGAGAGGCTCCATTAACTTTGTTCTAACTGTTGAACTATAATGCTAACCACCATTCAACTATTTAACCATTCAACCAATAGACCATTCAACTAAATCAGACTGTTTCGGTAAGCGATAAACTTTTTGATAATTACCTGGGGATCAATATCGAAGTGTTTTATTTCCTTATTAAAGGTGATTTTGTGTACGAATTCTTGGAATTCGCCAAATTCATCCATCCATGACATCAACAAACACCATACAGGCCAGCCGCCATTGTCATCCGTGGCTTTGGTTTTCTTTGACTGACGTATTTTAATTTCGATTTCCAGCGCATTCAGGCCATTTGCCATTAATAAAGGTTGTAATTCGATTTGTAGAAAATCCGTTAAACGCTCTTCGCAATATTGAATTGCAGCCTGTGCGATTTTCTTCCCGTCCTTTTTTATGAATCTTCCAAGATCGGTAATAAGTTCATTGGAAGATTTTTCTTGTACATGTTTTTTGGAATAAAGGTTGTGTGGTCCCCAGAATAACTGAAAGTGAAATTCATTCGAGCCTGCTCCGGAGTAAATATGAAATTTTAAAGCGCCAAAACGGGTTGCATCTTCCGGAAAGGTTAATCTGGTTGACTCTTCCAAAATTTGCTTTAAAACTGCAACATCATCTTCATTGAGGGATTTTAATTTTTTCATTTTTAATTCCCAATTTTCTGCTATTAATATACGGCAAAAATTTTCAAAATGTAAATGGAACTGTAAACCAATTGAAATATATCTGAAAGAACATTAGGCACTAAAATGGTAAAATCGAAAATTGAACCATAGGCAGGAACAAAATGTAGAAACAAAAGCGTTACGTAGATTTTAAAAAAATCATTGAATCTCACCCAAATTTGAATTAGCAAAATTCTGCATACTGTTCGTTAATGGGTGATCCGATTGAATTCTAGTGTGTAAATTTCTGCTCAATAGCCCAAAGCTTCAGCTGGAGCAAAATATAAATCCTAAGAGAAAATAGGTCTTCGGCCCCAAATCTAATCCCAAAAAATTTCAGGCTAAAACCGATTTTTAAGGTTAAGTTCTCCATAAAACATTATCTAATGATAGTGTCAATTGAAAGTTATGAACTTTAGTTTTGCTTAGTAGGTTGGAAGCTGCGCTTAAAAATTTTTACCTTAACCAAAGCAAAACAGCGACTAACATCAAATAATCAACAATTTGTAATTTATTTTAATGACTGGTGGTATAATTTTGGGAATATTCAGTATTGAAAAAAGATTTAAGTTTGACTTAGCAGGCACTTAACTTTAAATTTTGTGACTTTACAAAAACGAATTTAATCATGAAAAAAGAAGGATTTAAGAATAATAAATGCCAACAGTCGCATTACATACATTGGGTTGCCGTTTAAATCAGGCTGAAACGGCCATTATTGCCAATAAGTTAAAACAGCGCGGATTTGAAATTGTTGAGTTTGGCAAACAAGCCGACTTGACTATCATCAATACCTGCACGGTTACCGAACAGGCCGATGCCAAATGTCGGCAGGCGGTTCGCCAAAGTCTGCGTAAAAATCCACAGTCCTACGTGGCCGTCATCGGCTGTTATGCTCAAATGGCTGTCGACGCCATCAGTCAAATTGATGGTGTGGATTTAATTATGGGCAATGAACATAAATTGTCCATCGAAGAATTCCTGGACGAAAACTTGCAGAAGCAGCCCCAGCCGCTGGTAGTGCACACGTCAAAAATTTCCCGGCAACCGTTTACCATTGAGTCAACCGGATTGTACGACACACACACGCGGGCCAATCTGAAAATTCAGGATGGTTGTAGTTTTGTTTGTTCCTTCTGCATTATTGCTACGGCGCGTGGCCCGGCACGCAGTCGTGAATTTGATGACCTGGTAGCAGAAGCCCGGGAATTAGTGGATCATGGATTTAAGGAAATTGTATTGACCGGTGTTAACATTGGCACCTACCGTTACGAGGACAAAACCTTTTTTGATGTATTGCACGCATTGGAAAAAATAGATGGCCTGCAACGCATCCGCATCAGTTCCATTGAACCAACTACGGTGACTCCGGAACTGATTGATATGATGGCCGATTCGCCTAAAATCTGTCACCATTTGCACATTCCGCTGCAAAGCGCCGATGATGCCATTCTGGAATCGATGCGCCGCAAACACACTTTCAGCGATTTTGAGAAAATTGTGGATTACGCCGTAAAACGAATGCCGGATGTGGGGTTGGGAACGGACATCATGGTAGGCTATCCGGGCGAAGATGATCAGGCCTTTGTAAATACGAAAAAACGTGTGGCCGATTTGCCCCTGGCTTATTTTCACGTTTTTACCTACTCCGATCGCAAAGGAACAACGTCATACAAATTGAAACCAAAAGTCGATCCGCAGGTAAAAAAACTACGAACACGTATCATGATCGAAATGGGGCAGCGCAAGAAGATTGCCTTTTTTCAGAACTTTTTAGGTCGTACGCTACCGGTTTTGTTTGAACAACAGTACGAAGGCTACTGGGAAGGCTTTAGTGAAAATTACATGCGCATTAAGGTACGTAGCGATCGAAATTTGAAAAATGAAATTTTACCTGTGAAATTAGTTGATATCGATGGTGAAAAAATTATTGGAGAACTGCTTTGAAACGCGTTTACATAGAAACATACGGTTGTCAGATGAATGAATATGACACCGAAATTGTAAAGACCATTTTAAAACGTCACAATTACGATTTTACGGATTCACCGGAGGAAGCGGAAGTCGTTTTTTTGAATACCTGCTCTGTGCGTGAAAACGCCCACCAAAAGGTACAGCAACGCATTAATACTTTAAAGCAATTACGGCGCACCAGAAAGGAACTTGTTCTGGGTGTTCTTGGCTGCATGGCCCAAAATCTTAGAAATGAATTATTAGATGAAAAGGTTGGTGTTGATGTGGTGGCCGGTCCGGACAGTTACAAAAAATTGCCGGAAATGTTGTCACATGTACTGGCAGAGGGTAAAAAAGAATCGGATTTTACCCTGTCGGAATTTGAAACTTACAGCGATGTGTTTCCCGATCGTGAAGATGGCGTTAATGCCTGGATTGCTGTGATGCGTGGTTGTGACAATTTTTGCACCTTTTGCGTGGTACCTTACACCCGTGGACGTGAACGCAGCCGTGATCCGTTTAATGTGGTTGAAGAAGTAAAACAACTGGCACAACGAGGTTTTAAACAGGTTACGCTTTTAGGACAAAATGTCAATTCGTACCGCTACCAAAATTATGATTTTGCAGATTTAATCCAGATGGTTTCCGAAGTGGAAGGCATTCGCCGCATCCGCTTTACTTCACCCCATCCCAAAGATTTTCCGGAAAAATTAATTGACGTTGTGGCCAACAATCCCAAAGTCTGTAAGCAGATTCACCTGCCATTGCAGGCAGGCAATGACCGCATTCTGGAATTAATGAACCGTACCTACACACAAAAAGAATTTTTAGACCTGGTGGACCATATGCGGGCTAAAATTCCGGAATTGGTGCTAACCACAGACGTTATTGTGGGCTTTCCTACAGAAACCGAAGAAGAATTTCAGGATACCCTGGATGTAATGCGTAAAGTTGAATTCGATGCAGCCTTCATGTTTAAATATTCGGAACGGCAACACACCATTGCCTCGCGCAAATATCCGGACGATGTACCGGAAGAGGAAAAAACGTCACGTATTACCAGATTGGTGGACATGCAGAAAAAAATTGCCTTAAAGAAAAATCAACAACATCTGGGGCAGGTGTTTGAAGTGCTGGTCGAAGGCAAAGGCAAAAAGCCAAATCAGCTTTTGGGCCGTAACGATGGAAACAAAATTGTGGTCTTTCCCGACAACGGGGCTCAAGTTGGTGACTTTGTCAATGTTAAAATAAACGAAGTAACTTCCAATACCTTAATCGGAGAAGCCGTTGACTGATTCATCCCCAATTTTTCATTTTGATCGGGATATTCACATTCCGGAAATCAATCTCTGGCTGGACAGTAAGCGTGTAAAACCGTTTGGTTTTGTATCACATGCTCACACCGACCATTTAGCGCGTCATAAACAAATTTTGTGTACACCTGCGACGGCTGAATTTGTAAAAAAACGCATCAAGCCTACCAGTTATCAGTTGCTTGAGTTTGGACAACCTCTTGAGTTGGAGGATTACAAAATCTCACTTCATCCGGCAGGACACATCCTCGGTTCTGCTCAGATTAAAATTCAAAAGAATGGTTTTAGCCTGCTTTACACAGGCGATTTTCGGCTGGAACCATCCAAGACAGTGGAACCTTTTGAATTTGTGGA
>CAYNLJ010000220.1:0-4338 GCA_964398005.1 uncultured Caldithrix sp.
AACATCAACTTTGCTCACTGGATAAATGTTTCTAAAAAATCATATTCTTTTTCAATCTTCAAACTTCACTCTTCAAACTTTCTTTTGAATTTTTTCCCAATCAGCCAAAAAGCGTTCGATACCAATGTCGGTCAAAGGATGTTTGATCATTTTCTCGATCACGGCAAATGGAATGGTGGCAATATCCGCGCCAATCATGGCCGATTCAACTACGTGCATGGGGTGTCGAATACTGGCCACAATGATTTCCGTGTCCAGCAGGTAATTTTCGAAGATCTGTTTGATTTGTGCAATTAAGTCCATGCCATTTTGCGCAATATCATCCAATCGTCCAACAAAGGGGCAGACAAAGGTGGCTCCTGCTCGTGCTGCCATCAAAGCCTGGATAGGTGAGAAGATCAAGGTTACATTGGTTTTAATGCCTTCTGCGGCAAAAACCTTAACCGCTTTCAAGCCATCCTTTGACATGGGTATTTTGATAACAATATTGTCATGGATCTTGGCCAGTTCCCGGCCCTCTTCGACCATGCCCTGCCAGTCAAGAGACACCACCTCGGCATTTACCGGGCCGTCCACGATTTCACAAATCTGTTTAAAAATCTCTTCAGGCTTGCCCTGTTCCTTAGCCAACAGGGTGGGATTGGTGGTTACACCATCTACGATACCTAGACTGGCGGCCTCTTTAATTTCTTCAATGTTCGCTGAATCAATAAAAAATTTCATATTTAATTCCTCAATATTAATTATTTTTTCGTTTTAAATTCAAAACCCTATATTTAATTTCAATCGCAACTACTATTAACCGAACGACAAACGAATAACATTGGAATCCATTCAACTATTAAACCATTCAACTATTAAACTATAATAAGTATTCCACCTGCTCCAGCACCAATCCCCTGGCCGGCGCTGTTTGCGGAACCTGCCGGCGATCGCCGGATTCAATAATCTCCATTAACTGTTCCAGGGTCATTTTGCCGCTTCCTAAACTGATCAGAGTACCTACAATGGCCCTTACCATACCGTGCAAAAAACGGTCAGCTGCAATTTCGTACACTAAAAGATCATCCTGCCTGAACCATCTACTCGTGAAGATGTGACAGCGATGGTGTTTTACTTCGCTTTTTACTTTGCAGAAGGCCCGAAAATCCTGCACAGGTTTAATAAGATCAGCTCCTTGTTGCAGGAGCGTTAAGTTCAGTGGCAATAAAAACGTCCAGGCGTAATAACGGTTCAACGCGGTCGGTTGAGTGGCAATGTAATAACGGTAGACTCTTTTTTTTGCATCAAAACGTGCATGAAAGTCCGGGCTGCTCTCTTCCAATGCTTTAACAACGATGTCGTCATTTAACAGACCATTCAAAGAACGCTTCAGGCTTTTTAAATCATAATCAGGAATATCGAAATGGGCTACCTGATTTCGGGCATGAACTCCGGTGTCGGTTCGTCCTGAACCGGTTACCGGCACACGTTCTTTAAAAATAACTTTCAGAGCTTTTTCGATTTCTCCCTGAATGGTACGTTGATCTTTTTGCAACTGCCAGCCAAAGTAATGGGTTCCGTCGTATTCGATTACCGCTTTAATCCTTTTCATGAGCTCAACACATTTAAGTTTTTGCAATATAACGGATTTTTTGATTTGATTCAAGTAAGTTTATTTTGGCTAAATTATGTAATTTTATGAAGTTAACCCAATATCTGTAAATTAGGTTGATTAGTTTAATAGTTGAATGAGTGAAAAGAGTTCCCAAACGATTGACATGAAGCAAATACTTTTAGTAACACAATTGATAGTTTAATGATCTAATGGAAGTTAACAACTGTTGACGAATCAATGGCAAATGTTATTTTTGGATTGAGGAGGTATCGATTTTACCACCGATCATCGGCGATTTCTTCCGGCTTCAAAACCTTCTTCACAAAATCGCGGTCAATTTCTACGGATACGGCCTGCATGATGCCTTCGATACTCACTACCAGTCGAGTTTGATTCTTAATCGTTTTTATCATCCCTTTCATACCTTTAAAGGGGCCTTCCTGTATTTCTACGATTTCACCTAATTTCATATAATTTTCAAGCTGAATCTTTTCGGGATGTTCCAACATGCGTTGTAATGATTCAATTTGCCAGTCCGGCACAACCGCCGGTTGCCCGTTGAAATTAACAATTTTTACAACGCCTTTGGTCTGTAAAACACTAAAGCGGTTCTTGTAATCGATTCTGACAAACAGGTAACTATTGAACAATGGAAGGTCAACTTTCTTTTTGCGATCCTTCCATTGGCGCACACGGGTGATCAATGGCAGAAATGCCGTTATTTTCTTTTCCGTCAGAGCATCAAATACCTTTTTCTCATGTCGTGGTCTGGTGTAAATTGCGTACCATTTTTCCATTAGAAACTCTACCTCACCTGTTTTATTAAAGGGTTGTAGAATTTACAATAAATTCTGCTTAAATCAATTTTTTCTAATTTAGATGAATCGCCTTAGCAAAAGTATCAATCACGATTTAATTTTTCAGATTACTGAATTCTTTAAATCAAGACTCATCAAAATAGGATTTAATAAGTTGATTTACTTCTCTGATATCGGACGCCTCTTTTGTTGTTCGAAAATTTTTCAACAATAAGAAGGCATCATTAAACGTATGGGTACCGTTGAATTCTGTTTGCCTAAATACATTATTTGCCCAAAGTACACCTTTTAAATCATAGCCATTGTTAGGAATGGCCAGTAAATCCGGCACGTTTTTTAGCTGTGTTGCGTCTACAAAAAGTGCATTTTCCTCTGCCGTTGGCAGCCCGTAAACCTGGTAACCACGCACCACATCCGCAATAACCGGCTGACCATCCGGAGCTTTGAGTTGCAGTAATTTTTGCTTCAGTTGATTACACAAATTTTCGTACTCGACTCCCGGATTGACTTTACCCAACTTTTCCCGGCCCTTCAGATTAATGTAAATTCTTCCAGGGTACAGACTGTAAGCGCTTGTGAATTCGTGCAGATCGTTTAGATTTTTTGGGGGCGCTTCCTTAAAAAACAGGTAGCCCTGTTCCATTAACCAGCGATTCAAATTGACTTCATACTTCAGTTCCGTGAAGCCATGGTCCGAAAGTAACATGAGGGCACTCTGTTTTTTTACTTTTTTCAGGAACTGACCTAACTGTTCATCCAACTGACGATAGAAATCAATAAATTGTGAGGCCATTGGTTCCTGTTTGTCTTTGTAATATTTCCAGAAAAAATGGTGCAGGCGGTCGGTTTCCATAATGTGGCCCATAAAAAAATGCCAGTCTTCTTTTTCATAAAAGTAGTTCAGCAATTCAAAGCGCTTTTTCATGATTTCCAACAACTGTGGGTAGAATTTGGCCAGATCCTGTTTGCCCAGTTCCACATCAGCATCAATGCGATAACCACGGGTTTTCAGGAACATGCCAATGGCAGGAGGATAGGTAGCTTTGGTTAGATCATTGTTCAAAAAACCGCTGATGACAATGCCATTGACTTTAGCTGGAGGGTAGGTAACCGGCACATTCATGCTAAACACACGGTTGCCGCTGTCAGAAAGTTCCTGCAACAGAGTGGCTTTTTTTAAATGAGAGGCATTGGGTACAAACCATTCCCAGGTAGCCGGGTCACGTTCGAGAAAGCCGGTAATGCCATGAACCGCTGGTTTTTCACCCGTTAAAAAAGAAGCCCAGGCCACCGAGGAAATGGGCGGATGTACAGAATTAATCGATTTTAATTTGGCTGAAGCTACCAATTCTGCAAAATGAGGCATTACGCCCTGTTCCAACAGTTCTGTCAGCAAACTAAAAGGCACACCATCCAAAGCAATGGTGATCAGTTGTTTTTGTTCCTTCATTCAAATTCCCGTTCTTAACCAAAAATTGATCCGATGTCCTATTAGACACACACAGTTTAAAACAAATGCCTCTTTGTTTCTTAAGCAAAGAGGCATCATGTCCGGAAAAATTATTTTAGAACAATGTCCTACTTAATCAGCAACATTTTGCGAACGGCTTTAAATGATCCGCTTTTCAATTCGTAAAAATAGAGTCCGCTGGCCAATTGGCTGGCATCAACTTTGATCTTGTAGCTACCCGCTTTTAATTCCCTGTTTAAAATGGTTGCGACCTTTTGCCCGGCCGCATTGTAAATGGTAAGCGAGGTACGACCTGTTTTCTTTAGGGAAAATTCAATGGTTGTCCTCGGGTTAAAGGGGTTGGGATAATTTTGTTTTAGCTGATAATCAGCGACAGTATGATTTTGTTTTGCTTCCAAGCCGACAATAATGCCATTGGCATTGGTTTCACCAGGGGAAGCTTTTACAAAAAA
>CAYNLJ010000221.1:0-4311 GCA_964398005.1 uncultured Caldithrix sp.
CAGGTCATTCAACAGGTACAAAGCCAGATGGATCAAATAGCCAATATGGTGCTGGATTTAAGTAAACACAGTCAAACCATTGGTGACATCACCGATGCCGTCAAGGAGATTGCCGAGCAATCAAATATTTTAGCCATCAATGCCTCCATCGAGGCAACCAAAGCGGGAGAATTTGGCAAAGGCTTTGCCGTGGTAGCCAACGAAGTTCGCAATCTGTCCGAACAGTCCAGAAAATCTACACTACAAATTCAAAATATTCTGGATTCCATCCAGGACGCCATTGGGAAAACGGTAATGCAGGTAGAACAGGGCACAAAAACCATCAATTCCAGTGTTAATGCTGTTCAGCAGGCTCGCTCTTCAATGGTCCAAATGGCTGACTCCATAGAAAAGCTGATCGGGGTTTTAACGGAAATCGCTGATTTTGCCCAGGAACAGTTAAATGGCACAGCTCAGATTAAAGAGGCCATGGAGAATATTAAGGAAGCCACTTCTCAAAATGTCGATGGTATGCACCAGCTGGAAGAAGTGATCGACAATCTGAAGGAAACCGGTGAAAATTTAAGACAATTAGTATCACAGTATCAGGTTGATTGAGGATATCGATGGAACAGGACTTTCAACAGGAACTCTTTGAAATCTTTAAACAGGAAGCAGAAGATTATCTTGGTGTCTTGAACGATGGTCTTCACCGTCTGAAAGATGGCGCAGATGAACAGGTTGTGGAACAGATTTTTCGCACCACACACAGTTTAAAAGGGGCCGCCCGGGCTGTTTCCTTTTCTGCGGTTGAAGAACTGTGTCAGGCACTGGAATCCATCTTTTCCAAACTAAAAGACAAGGAGATGGAACTTTCGGCTGATTTAATTGATCTATTTGCCGAGGCATTTGATGAGTTAGAAGCATTGGTGATTGCTTCTGATCTGGAAGCTCAGCCAGATATTGAACTGCTTGGCAGTCTGCAATCGGTTCTGGCCGGAAATTTAAAATTGAAAAAACAGCCGGCAAAGGCAAAGCCCCGCAGGCAACCTGTCCGTAAATCAGAAGAATCAAAGAGTTCTAAAACTGAAAAACCGGCAGCATCCGCTGAAACGATTCGCATTTCATATGAACGTCTGCAAAACTTGCTGCAAAAATCCGAAGAACTGATCAGTGTTAAGATTAAATATCGTTATTACCTGAGAAAATTAGAGGCTATGCAATCCCTGGTGGCCCAACTGCTGCCCGAACACGGGTACTCCTCTATGCTTTCGCATTCAGACGAACAGCTGGAAATTTTAACCAGCTTAAAGCAGCAACTTGAAAACTATCAAAAACTTTTGGCTAATGATTCCTTTCAGGTTTCGGCATTGATTGAAGGACATCTGGGAGATATCCGGAATTTAATGCTTTTTCCCTTTTCAACCATTACCGGTTACCTGGAACGTTCCACACGTAATATTGCCAAAGAACTGAACAAAAAAATTGATTTAAAAATAATGGGAGCTGAAACTGAAATTGACAAACACATCCTTGAACTGCTAAAGGACCCGCTGATTCATTTGATTAGAAACAGTATTGATCATGGCATTGAAGATCCGCAGGAACGTATTTACCGCGGGAAACCAATGGTTGGGACCATTAAGGTAGAAGTTTTTCCGGCCTCGGATCAAAAGATAAAAATCAAAATTTCGGACGATGGGCAAGGCTTTGACTTAAATCGCATCAAGGCCAAAGTTATTGAAAATGGCCTGGCTACTGAGGACGAATTAAATCAGATGAGTGAAGGAGAAGCACTTTCATTCATTTTTCATTCAGGATTTTCCACAAAAACAGAAGTAAGCAAGTTATCCGGACGTGGGCTGGGTATGGCCGTGGTCAAGGAAAATATTGAAAAATTGGGCGGTTCCTTACAGGTTAAAAACGATTATCCCAACGGCTGTTCCTTTTTGTTGTCCATTCCTCTCAGCTTTGCCAGCGGGCACGGCATCTTGTTTCAGCTGGCCAATCATAAAATGATAATCCCAACCCAGGTCGTTGAACAAATTGTCCGAATCCCGTTTAATCAATTGAAATCTGCCAAAAACCAGTTGATGATCAATGTTAAAGGTGAATTAATCCCTGTACATCAATTAAGAGAAATATTAAATATTAAAGGAGACACTGAAGCCGTTTCGAAAGGCAACCTGAGCCTGCTAATCCTGAACCATCACAGTCGCAAGCTGGCCTTAATAGTTGACGAGATACTTGAAGAGAGAGAAATATTACTAAAAAAATTAAGTCCACCATTGAATGATGTAACCTTGTTGGCGGGTCTCACCTTGTTGGGAGACGGTTCTCTGGTACCCGTATTAAATCCTGCCGAAATCTTTGAACTGAGTAAGCAAGGCGGAAAAGCCAGGATCAAAACGGGTCACGATAAACCTAAAAAGATTTTGGTTGCCGAGGATTCCATAACTTCCAGAATGCTATTGAAGAATGTACTACAGACAGCAGGTTATCATGTGGAACTGGCGGTAAACGGAAAATTGGCCTGGGAAAAATTAAATGAACAGAATTACGATTTACTTATTTCCGACATTCAAATGCCCCAGATGGATGGGATTGAGCTGACCAAAAAGGTAAAGTCAGACCGAAAATTGAAAAAATTACCTGTCGTTCTGCTAACATCCCTGGGTTCTGAAGAAGACCGGGAAAAGGGGTTAAAAGCCGGGGCGAACGCCTATTTTGTAAAGGGTGATTTTAAACAATCTTCTATTTTGGAACTCATTAAAACATTAGTTTAGCGAAGAGATGAACGTATTAATTATTACACAATCACTGGTGAACGGAGTGCTGCTGGAAGAAATTTTTCGCAGGCACACTTCCTTTTCGTCCCAGCTGGTTAAATACAGTGAACGCCAATTACTCAAAAAGGTTGGAATCGACCAGAAAATTGATCTGATTCTATTAGGCTTGGTAAAACCAATCCCCGATCTGGAGGAACAGCTTCAATTTTTACACAATCTGTTTGGCTGTAATATTTTACTTTTGTCCGATAAAGGGTATCACCTGTCAAACAAAGAATGGGTAACCATCTTCAAAGATTATCCATTAAATCCCTTTTCCATGGAATATACCGTAAAACGGGATCGTTTAATTCAACTGATCAATTCATTAGTTAAAAAGGAAAACCATGGAAGGAACCAGAGTAATGAAGATGCGAACCGCAACGTTTCCGTAAAGTACAATGCGCCACCCGAAATCGTAGCCATCGGAGCCTCTACGGGGGGACCACAGGTTCTTCACCAAATCCTCTGCCAGCTGCCCGGTAATTTTGATCTGCCTGTTTTAATTGTGCAACACATGCCGGCCAAATTCATGGCCATGTTTGTAGACTGGTTGAACAAGGATGCAGCCCTGGAAGTTACACTCGCTGAAAATAACTTAAAGATCAAAGGCGGTCGGGTCTATTTTGCTCCCGGTGACCAGCACATGGTCGTTACAGCAGACCATCGAATTCGTCTCCTTGAGGAGCCCCCCATGCACAATGTAATCCCTTCGGCATCCTATTTGTTCAGGTCAGTTGCAGAACATTTCGGGCCAAAAGCAGTGGGCATTTTATTAACAGGCATGGGTAGAGACGGAGCTGAAGAATTAGCTTTAATGAAAAAAAAGGGTGCTTTGACCATGGTGCAAAGCAAAGAGACGTGCATTGTTTTTGGCATGCCCGGTGCTGCCCTGAAACTGGACGCAGCCTCTTTGGTTCTTTCTCCGGGCGAAATAGCCCAAAGTTTAATTGAGATTTTTAACAAGAAAAAGGAGTTAATAAAAAATGCTTGAAAAAAACATCAAAATCCTAATCGTCGAAGACAGCAAGACACAGGCTTTACATTTAAAGCGTGACCTTGAAAAATCCGGTTTGCAGGTTACGGTTGCCTATAATGCCAACGAAGCCCTGCAGGCCTTAGACAAACAATCTTTTCAGGTGGTCATCAGTGATGTAATCATGCCTGAGATGGACGGTTACCAATTGTGCAGACTCATTAAGGACAAATATCAGGATTCACCAACTGCTGTCATTCTGCTGACCGCTCTGGAACAACCGGAAGATATCATCAAAGGCCTGTCTGCCGGTGCGGACAACTTTATCGTCAAGCCATACAACCTGGAAATTTTACTCAGTCGCATCGAGTATATCGTGGCTAACCAGAAGATTCGCCAGAATAATGGACCTGAATTAAAATTTGAGGTATTCTTTGCCGGTAAACGGCACACGGTTACTTCGCAGCAAATGCAGATTATTGATTTATTGTTATCCTCCTATGACACCATTCTGCAAAAAAACAAAGA
>CAYNLJ010000222.1:0-4304 GCA_964398005.1 uncultured Caldithrix sp.
CGCAACCGGTCATTGAACGGTTAGATCCGCCTGACAGCGCCTATGCTGGTGTGGGTACTATCGATGTGTTCGGAAAGTATTTTATGCCTAAGGAGCCATACGAAGAATACAACCAGCTCTATTTTGACAAGGTAATGGCTGACATTCTGCAAATGACTGATACCAAAATTACCATTGCCTCTCCTTCTTATATTGGTGATTCCATAAAGGTAAAAATTGCAGTTCGTGGTTCAGATAAGTTCAGCGAGCCGGTCTATTACAAATTAAAAGCTGCGGTTGATACAACCTTTGGCAGGTTGGATGATTTTAAGCAGAAACATATTGCCTATGCTGTAGCTGTTGATGCCCGTGGTAATGTGTACGCATCTACTAAAGTGGAAACCAATCCGCCTTTTGGTCAGATTCTAAAGATCAACAAAAACGGTGAACCGACGATTTGGGTGGACAATACACCATATTTAAAAGCCAATGCCCTAAAGGTTGGCCCTGATAATAAGCTGTATGTGGCTTATTCCCTGGGACGCATTAAAGAGGTGGCTACTATTGATTTGAACGACAGTACCCTGCAGGAAACCTACGTCAGTTTAACCAGCGCTCCGTTTGATATCGATTTTGATCAGGATGGTAATTTATGGGTCGCGGCTCAAACCAAACTGGTAAAAGTTAAACCAGATAAATCGCAGGAAACTCTGGGAACTTTTTCGCTGTTCCTGCAATCGGTACGTGTGCATGAAGAAGGTGGAACAACTTATATTTATTTAGCTGGGCAGAATCTGGCCAAAAAGGAAGAAAAGGTCTGGCGCTATCCGGTTAATGCAGACGGCAGTTTAGGTGCAGAAGAAGTGATCCTGGATGCTGCCACAGACAGCTGGTTAGTTAAAGAAGATGGCAACCTAGTTGATATCAAGGGAATTACCTTTTCATCAGATGGAAAAATGTACCTAGCTACCGATATGAGCCCGGATCCATTGGTTATCTATGATGTGACGACCAAGACCTATGATTTTCAATATCCTGGTTTAATCAAACCGAAACTATTGTCTCTTTCCTGGTTTGGTAATATTATTTTTGCAGCTCAAACCAATTATGGTGAAAGCGACTCGAATATTCTGCGCATTGATGTCGGCAAAACAGGCGCACCCTATTATGGCAGGCAATAGTAAAAAGTAAAATAAATTAAAGAAAGGAGGTGCTTTAATCGAAGTACAAAAAGTTTTAACACAAAACAGAGAATTAACTGAAGTTCAATCTATTTTGAGGAGGGCTTTATGAGTGGCAAGCTTACTAAAGTCGTATTTGTAGTAATTTTTACTATGTTCATGGTCATGGGCAGTTTATTTGCTCAGGACTTTACCCGAGACGCTAACAAAGAAATTCCTGTTCCAGATGCAGATCTGAACACTGGTGGTTTAGGCAACATGGTGACAGGAATGGATTTTGATGGCGATGGTCGTACCGACGTGTTTGTTGTTAACCACAACTGGAACGATGCTGACAATGAAATGCTGGTTCGTATTTACAAATACGAATTTAACGGTACTTCATGGGAAGTCGTCTGGAAAGCGACCTATGATGTATGGAAACAGAATACCTGGCCAGCCATGACCTATGGTGATATTGATGGTGACGGTAAAGGTGAAATTTTCATTGGTCCGGTAAACTGGACAGATGCAACAAGCAATCCCAATCCACCACGTCTGCTGGTTTACGAATCTGCCGGCGATGGCAGCGATGTAATGGGTGTGGCTGATGGCAGCGGTAATTATCTGCCGAATTCGACCTCAACGATTACCAGCGAAGACAATGTTAACCTGCGTCCTTTCCGCTTTGTATTGTCCGATGTAGACGGTGATGGCCAGCAGGAACTCATTTTTGCTGACCGCAGAGCATCTTCCAGCGGCTGGTATTTTGGTGTTATGTCCGTTGATAATATCCCGGATAACGGCGATGGATCTGAAACCTGGACTGTTGAAGTAAATGGTTTGGATCTTGGATTAACAGGAGCAGAAAATAAATGGGATTTGGCTGTTTTAGGCAATACCATTTATCTGTTCGATGAAACACGTTGTGACCGTGTACGCTGGGATAGTGAAAATTCACAATGGGTACTGCTTGATCCGCAAACTTCTGTCTTGAAAGGTGCCGGTTCCTGGAAAAGCGCCCAGGTGGTTGACATTGACGGTAATGCCGAAGAAGAAATTCTGGTCGGCACCTGGTACACCACAGTAGAAGGTGGCCATGGCATTTGGGTTTATCATTATGATGCAACGGGCGACTCTCTGGTTGGTACGAAAGTGGTTGATCTGTCTCCATGGATGACCAGTTATGGCGTTTATGGTGGTGCGGTTGGTGATATCGATTTAGACGGCAAATTGGATTACGTATTCGGTTCACGTGACGCTACACCGAATGCAGCTATCTTCCGTGTTGAATATCAGGGCGCTCAGGATCAGGTTGATGATCCGGCCAACTGGACTGTTGAAGTAATTGATTCAAATTACGCTGATGGCGGCCGTTGGGGTATTCTCGGTCTGGCTAATGTAGATGACGATCCAAGTTTAGAAGTACTTTACACTTCCAGTGTACCTGCCGGTGGTCTGTTTGGCGAAGGCCCCATGCCGATTGTTGTATTGGATTACAACGGCGCTGTTGAAGTAGGCCCATGGCAGAAAGTGGATATTAATTACACCTATCATGGTACTTTTGGTGACACTTTAGGTGCAAACCATGGCATAGTCGTTGATAACAATGACAATGTATGGGTTGGTAGTTGGGGTGCTGATGCGGTTGTTGTTTACAATCCAGCGGGCGAGGAACAGTTCCGCGTAGATTCCATCATGATTAAGGCCCCATCGGGTAATGATACAACCGTTTACCTGGCCTCCTGCCGTGGTTTAGCCAAAGATCCGGATGGCAATATAATTTATGCTCAATCAGGTATTATTGTCAAATTAGACCCAACCGATGGATCAGTGCTTGATTATGTTTATCGTGATGGTTCACCATTAAAACCTGCTATTGATAATGAAGGCTACATTTATGTGGGAAGTGTTGTTGGAGTTAATCCTATTGATGTGATTGATCCAACTACCTTTGAAATTACACAATCAATAACTCTTGATCCGCTAGCCGGTGGCTTTGCCCGTGGTATGGAAGTCAGCGCAGATGGTACCAAAATGATTCCTGGTAACCTGGATGCCGGTGTGCATAAACTGTATGTTTATGGAACCACTGACTTTGTAAACTATCCGGTGGTTGACAGTATTTACAAAGACAACAAAGGCGCACCCATGCTGACCACTCAGTCTGTAACGCTCGATCGCTTTGGCGGTGATCAAACTTTCTGGGTATCACAGGATAACAGTTATGGTGGTGGCGGCCCGGATCAGTTGGACAATGCTCTGGTAATGTTGAACTTTGATAACATGACCTATGGTTATGTATGGATGCCGGATCCAGGTGCAAGCGGTTACACCGGACCTCGTGGCGCTGCTTTGGCCAGTGATGGCAAGACCTGCTATGTGGCTAACTGGAACGGTGGCGTGGTTTACAAATACGAAATCGATATTCCGACTGCTCTGGAAAGAGATGCTAAAGTTGTTTCCGGTTACAGACTGGAACAAAACTACCCGAACCCGTTTAACCCGGTTACCAACATCAAATTTTACCTGCCAAAGGCAGAAAAAGTAGAATTGACGGTTTACAACGTGCTGGGCCAGAAAGTTAAAACGCTGGTTAACGAAAACCTGAACGCTGGCTACAAAACCGTAACCTTCGATGCTTCCAATCTGGCATCCGGTGTTTATGTTTACGTTCTGAAAGCAGGTAAGGTAAAATTAAGCAAGAAGATGACCTTGCTTAAATAATTTGATTTACCGGCTTTGGCCATTAAGGCATCCGATCCTTCGGGGTTGGGTGCCTTTTTTTTAAAGAAATTTTGAATAGTTTTAAATTTTTCGGTGCTTAAAAAATGTGAGTTAATTTTGAAAGTAAAGCCGGAGGCTTGAAATGATTATAGACGTAAAATGCCAATAAGATTTTAAAATCTGGAGGTTTGAAATATTTGGATAAATTTGAAAATTTCACCTCTTTGAGGTTGATCAATGTTTTTAGGTGGGTAGAATCTATAATCCTACCATCCCTCCGGGATTGGGATATCAATTAAAGTTATGCAGCAGAAATGTTGAATTTTAAGTGATGAATTTTGAATGAATTTAACAATCTTCGATACTTAGACAGGATTTAATAAGAAGAGGATGAACTTCTAAAAGAAAGCCGAAGGCTTGAAAGGATTATAGAAATAC
>CAYNLJ010000223.1:0-2699 GCA_964398005.1 uncultured Caldithrix sp.
CATTTTATTGAACACGTGCGCACCTGCTGTCGCATGGCCATTGCGGTGGACAATGTACTGGAGCAGATGTACGGACACCGGCGCACTCCGGTGAATCGCGATTACCTGGTAGCCGGTTCCCTGTTAGCGGACGTTGGCAAGTTGTTTGAGTACGACAAAAAAGAAGACGGAACCGTTTTTAAAAGCGATTATGGGAAGAGTTTACGGCACCCTTTCAGTGGCGTGGGGCTGGCTTTCAAACACGGGCTGCCACCGGAAGTCATGCACATCATTGCCGTGCATTCCAAAGAAGGCGCCGGCGAAAAACGCTCGCCCGAGGCCATCATCTTCCATCATGTGGATTTCATAGACTTTGAATTGGTAAAGTAAGTATTAGCCACCGAAGCACACCGAAAAACACCGAAAGGAATTTAAATGATTTATGAAAAAGAACTTTCGGATAAAATAATTAATTGTGCTTTTGTTGTTCATAAAAATTTAGGTTATGGTTTTTTAGAAAAAGTTTATGAAAATAGTTTAAAACTAGAATTAGAAGAGGCCGGCTTAAAAGTAAAGCAACAAGTAGGTCTTGATGTTTTTTACAAAAACAAAATTGTCGGTGAGTTTAGAGCGGATCTCGTTGTTGAGGATAAAATTGTTCTTGAATTGAAAGCAGAAAGAAGATTAAATCAGGAACATTTAACGCAATTAATCAACTATCTGAAAGCAAGTAAAATCAGATTGGGATATTTGATTAACTTTGGCAAAAACCGTTTAGAATTTAAACGAATAATTGTTTAAATAATAAAAATTGTCGGTGCCATTCGGTGAGATTCGGTGGCTTACATGTGTATTTCATAGTATTTGAATTAGTAAAATAAATATCAGCCACCGAAGCACACCGAAAAACACCGAAAGGAATTTAAATGATTTATGAAAAAGAACTTTCGGATAAAATAATTAATTGTGCTTTTGTTGTTCATAAAAATTTAGGTTATGGTTTTTTAGAAAAAGTTTATGAAAATAGTTTAAAACTAGAATTAGAAGAGGCCGGCTTAAAAGTAAAGCAACAAGTAGGTCTTGATGTTTTTTACAAAAACAAAATTGTCGGTGAGTTTAGAGCGGATCTCGTTGTTGAGGATAAAATTGTTCTTGAATTGAAAGCAGAAAGAAGATTAAATCAGGAACATTTAACGCAATTAATCAACTATCTGAAAGCAAGTAAAATCAGATTGGGATATTTGATTAACTTTGGCAAAAACCGTTTAGAATTTAAACGAATAATTGTTTAAATAATAAAAATTGTCGGTGCCATTCGGTGAGATTCGGTGGCTTAATTACCAAGAAAAAAAGGAGGTAAAATATGCCTAAGTACAAAATAGCCTGGCTGCCAGGTGATGGTGTTGGTAACGACGTAATGGAAGCGGCGCGCATCGTGCTGGACGCCCTGAAATTTGATGCCGAATACATTCACGGCGACATTGGATGGGAATTCTGGAAACACGAAGGTGATCCCCTGCCCCAACGTACCATTGACATGATGAAGCAGACCGATGCCGCTCTGTTCGGTGCCATTACATCCAAACCCAAAGAAGAAGCTGCCCAGGAATTAGATGACCATTTGAAAGACAAAGGCTTTGTCTATTTTTCCCCGATCGTTCGTTTGCGCCAGGAGTTTAACCTGCACACCAATCTGCGTCCCTGCAAAGCTTACCCGGGCAATCCGCTTAACTACAAAGAAGGCATTGATCTGGTCATTTTCCGCGAAAACACCGAAGGTATGTACGGTGGAGTTGAATTTCACCCCATCCCGGAAGAAGTGTTCGATGTACTGGACAAACACCATCCCAAAATGGGCAAATTCCGCCAGTATGGTCTGGAAAATTTGGCCATGTCCACACGCATCATGAGTCGGCAAAAATGTGAAAACATTGTACGTCAGGCGTTTGAATATGCCAAAAAACACGGCCGCAAATCGGTGACTGTTGTGGATAAACCCAATGTGTTGCGTGAAACCGGCGGCCTGATGATTCGCACGGCACGCGAAGTGGCCAAAGACTACCCGGACATTCCGTTGTGGGAAACCAACATTGATGCTCAGGCCATGTGGTTATTAAAGAATCCTCATGATTACGACATTTTAGTCGCTGAAAACATGTTTGGCGACATCCTCTCCGATCTTGCTGCTCAGCTGGTTGGCGGATTGGGCTTTGCTTCTTCCGGTAATATTGGTGACCATTACGCGGTTTTTGAACCGACGCACGGTTCGGCTCCCAAATACGCCGGACAGTACAAAGTCAATCCCATGGCCATGTTGCTGGCCAGCAAACTGATGCTGGAATGGCTGGGCGAAATTGAAGCCGCCAACCGACTGGAAAATGCTATTGCCATGGTCATTAAAGAAGGCAAAGTACGCACATATGACATGGGCGGCAATAACAGTACACTGGAAGTAGCAGAGGAAGTAGCGCGCAAGCTCTAAGAACAGAGATAGCAGAGAAAACAGAGGAAATAGAGAAAGTAAAAATAATTTTTTGTACTCTGTTTCCTCTGTACTTTTCATTTTTAAATGACCAAAACTGAAATAAAATATGAGTAGCATTGATTTTGAAAGAATTAATCAGCTTACCAAACAGATCATTTGCTGGGCTATGGAGGTGCACAGAAATCTTGGGCCGGGCTTTCTTGAATCGGTTTACGAAGAGGCCCTTTGCATTGAA
>CAYNLJ010000223.1:2799-4263 GCA_964398005.1 uncultured Caldithrix sp.
AAATCTTGGGCCGGGCTTTCTTGAATCGGTTTACGAAGAGGCCCTTTGCATTGAACTGGACTTAAAAGGCATTCCCTATCGCCGACAGCTTGAAATTGATGTGGAATACAAAGGACACTTCATCAAGGGGCAACGCCTGGACTTACTGGTTGATGATCTGGTGATTGTCGAAAACAAAGCGGTGAGTGAAGTGTTACCCATTCACAAAATGGTTGTAATATCCTATTTAAAAGCCACTCAAAAACGCATTGGCTTATTAATCAATTACCATGAAAAATTATTGAAAGACGGTATTCATCGAATACTACTTCCTGAAAACTATGTAAACAAGTAAAAACAGGGGAGCAAAGGAGGACAGAAAAATATGCTAGATTTTACCACTGCCCATTTGTTTATTAAAGCGAAATAAATATTAAATAATATTCTCTGTTCTCTCTGCTCCCTCTGCTTTCTCAACTATTCAAAGGAGGACAAATGAAAGAAAAATACATCACGTATGAATTGGCTCATTTTACCAAAAACTTAAAATTTGAAGACCTGGACAAACAAACCATTGACAATGTCAAAAGGTTTTTGCTTGATTCCATCGGTTGTGCCTTTGGCGGAAGCCAGACGCACGATGTCAACATCATGCTTGATTTCTACAACGAAATCGGGGGCAAAGAAGAAGCCACGGTCATCAATTCGGCAAAAAAGCTGCCTATGATTCACCAGGTATTGTTGAATTCGCTGATGATTCGGGCACTGGATTACAATGACATTTACTGGGAAGAAGACCCATCACATCCCAGTGATCTGATTCCGGCGGCATTAACCCCGGCAGAATTTCTGCACAAAAGCGGTAAAGATCTGATTACCGCCATTGTGCTGGCTTACGAATGGGAACAACGGTTGTGCGAGTTTGCTCATCCCGGCATTCGGGAAACCAAATGGCACCACGCTACTCTAACGCAATTTGCCTCACCGCTGGTAGCTGGTAAATTATTGGACCTGGATGTAGAGCAGTTGGTCCATGCCATCGGCATTTCAGCCAGTCACAATTACACGGCAGGTGTGGTAACGGCCGGTAACCTGACCATGATGAAAAACACCGTTGATCCTATGGCCGTGCAGGCCGGTCTGTACGCCGCTCTACTGGCTCAACGTGGCTACGAAGGCCCGGCTCACGTGATTGATGGCAAGGAAGGCCTGGTCGATGTAATGACCAACAATAAATTCGACCTGAATGTGCTGACGGACGGCCTGGGCGAATCCTTCCGCATCAATCGCTGTTCAATGAAGGCCTTTCCTACCGAAGCCCTGACCCACACGCCTATGTCTGCCGTGATCAAGCTGATGAAAGAACACAACATCAAAAAGGAAGACATCGAACAGGTGACCATCGGTACGGTAGCCCGGGCAGCCGACATTCTTTCCGATCCTTCCAAATACGATCCGCAAACCCGGGAAACCGCCGATCACAGT
>CAYNLJ010000224.1:0-4244 GCA_964398005.1 uncultured Caldithrix sp.
CTTCTTTGGTGCGGTAGCCCATCCACATTAAAATGGGCGCAATAATAAAACCGCCGCCCAGGCCTAACATGCCGCCCATGAATCCGGCA
Source organism: uncultured Caldithrix sp. (assembly GCA_964398005.1). Taxonomy (GTDB): domain Bacteria; phylum Calditrichota; class Calditrichia; order Calditrichales; family Calditrichaceae; genus Caldithrix. The sequence goes on from CAYNLJ010000224.1 coordinate 90, forward strand.
AAAGTGCCTACGGCAGCGCCGATGATGGAACGTTTTTTGAGGGACATGATGGTTTCCGGTTCCGGTTGACGGGAGAAAATGGTCATGCGCACAGCGGCGGCTAAGACGGCAATGGCAAACAAAATGAGCAAGGTTTTAACCGGTACAAACTGAGCTGTGTAAGCGCCAATGGGTGCAAAAATAAAGGCTGCTGCAGCCATGGCCAGACCACCTTTCCAGTCCACCAATTTGTTGCGGGCGTAAGGGATGAGCGCCAACAAAGTGTTTAAACCATTGAGTAGTAAGCCCAGTGGAATGGCAATTTCTTTAACCGGAAAACCGGCCCATTTTAACACCGGTACATAAACCATGCCGCCCCCCAGACCCAGCATAGCAAACAGGAAGGAAGCGGCAAAAATAATAATTGAAACAATTAAGTAAAGCATCAGTTCCTCTTTCTTTTTTACAGACTAACGGTACAACTTTTAGTTTTAGTTTTAAATTGCGAAATCTACAAGGTGCATGTTTAACCTATAAATTAAACCAGCTTAGTTTCTGAACAGCGTCCGCATTCGAATTGCACAGTAACATGGTTGATGTCAAATCTTTCTTCCAGCAAATTTGAAATCTGTTCGTAGATTTGCTGTGTCTCATTTACTGACATGTTTTTTACATCTATGTGCGCTTCAAAATGAATGTCGTTTTCATTTACCTGCCACAAATGAACATGATGTACATTTTTAATGTCCGGAAGAGTTTCGATGGCGGTTTTAATGCTTTGAAGATCAAGGGCACGTGGCGTGGCCATCATCAAAATGCGCATGGTGTCACGCACAATTTTGTAAGCTTCCCACAAAATGTAAGCCGAAATCAACACTGTTAGCAAAGGGTCTATCAGATAAAAGTTCCAATAATAAATGATGATTCCACCAAGGATCACGCCTAAACTGGAAACAGAATCGCTTAGCAGATGCAAATAGGCCGACCGAAAGTTTAAATTTTCATCCGCATTTTCTTTTAACAAAAATGTGCCCAGGGCGTTTGCTACAAATCCCACAATGGCGACTAAAATCATGGTTTGTCCATGTACGGACGAAGGGTGATTAAATCGGCCGATGGCTTCGATGATTAAATAACCGCTAATGCCAATTAGGACAAGGGCATTAAAAAAGGCGGCTAAAATTTCGGCCCGTTTAAATCCAAAGGTAAAGGTTTCATCCTTGGGTTTTTGGTTTAACCGCAATGCAGTAAAACTGAACCAGACCGCAATGCCGTCACTAAAGTTGTGCGCCGCATCGGAAATTAGAGACAGACTCCCGGAAAGTAAACCGCCAATCAATTCCACCAGGGTGATTAAAGCATTTAAGGCAATTACCAGAACCAGGCGTCCAAAGGCGTTTTCCACACGAATGATGTCGTGTTCATGATGGTGTGCCATTCTACATTCCCTTAAATTTTTTGTTCTGCAACCAGCACAAAACCGTTTTTATGAATCAGATCCCGTAAACTTTTAAGAAAATCCTGAATATCTTCCAGCTCCGTCGAAGTCACATCGAACTGCATGAAGGAAGGTGTTTTTTGCCGCGCTCCCTGAACGGTAGGTACCTCCAGTTTCAGGTTTACAATGTCGTAAGGCTTTCCTTTCAGCAGTTCCCACAGTTGAACCAGAAAACGTTTCTCTCCGAATTCTCCGGCAATCTGAAAACGCATCTGTGTGGTTTTCTCCGCTAGTTCCTGTTCTACTTCAGCACGACGTTGAATGAGTTCTTGTTTTTTAAGCTTTTCCTCTTTCTTCTTACGGACTACCGACAGAATTTTAAATTCTTTTTCCACCTTGCGGATTAAGTCCTTGCCTGGAAAAGTGATGGCTTCGGTTGGACAGATGGTGGCACAGGTGGAACAGCCTACCATGCAATTGAAAGGTCGATCCACAGTCGCTTTGCGTGTGTCCTGTTCAAATCCGAAAACCTCACGTCCGCAGGAGACAAAACATAATCCACAACCAATACAGGCATCAGCCTTAATGGTGGGAAACCACGGGATCTCTTTACGTGGAATGCCGTGCCAATCTGTTTTACTAAGATCTTTAGCCATTTTTCTTTCCTTATTTTAGCGGGACAACTTTTTCTTCATTTTGTGCACCAGCGCATGGGATACAAATTTTAATGCCGTCACGAATGCGTAGATATCTTTCAAAAACATATTCACCACAGACTTCACACATGTCCTTATTAAAGGAACTGGTAATCGGCTGGTAGGTAAAATCGGGTAGCCGTTTAACAGAGAACAACTCCTCATCAGACGCATTGAGCACAATCTGGATGATGTCTTCACTCACTTCGGCGGGAATTTCCGAAGGTTCCACACCTTTACGGCGATATTGGAAAAATTCATGCGGCGATAGCCGATCGACAAACTCATTTTTAAGCGCAAGTCGTACGGCGCCTTTTCCCGGCCAGTAAAAAATTGCGGCTACCTTGCCGTAATAAAGTTTTTGCATTTGACCTTTGCCAAAAGTAGCAGCGGTGGCAGCCTGAATACCATCCTGCAGACAGCCTTGCGGATGTCCGATGCCCATCTCAGAAAAGACGCGCATCTCATGATTTAAACTGCGTCCCACACCCAATGTCTGCATGGCAAAAGCTCCCATGCGAAAACCAATGGGCATAAAGGGACATTTGTGACCATGAAATTCATAAGCCCAGTCAGGTACATTAAACATAACTGACCTCCTTTTTAAAAAGTAAGTACATACTTACAAAAGTACATAAAAAATTTTACTTTTTTTCAAGTGCCCGCAGAATCAGAGTAAGCATTCTGCGACAAAAATTTTCCGTCTTCAACCAATTGGCGTTCAGCACCATTTCAATACTCAAAGTGATGGGAATACCCATGTAGAGTATAGCCACATTCTCCACCTGCACTTCAGGATCCCATTCTCCCGATACAATGCCGTCCTGAATGATTTTGGACACGTACTGTTTTTGAAGCAACAAAATTTGATGCAGTTGTTGCTTAAGCTCCTCATCGTTTAAATGAGCCGCTTCCGAAAACAATAAAATTGTTATGCCCCGATGTGCAATCAGGTAAGAAACATGGGTACAAAGGAAATTAAACAGGCGTTGTGGGGCAGGTGTGTTTTGCATGGCAATTTGCCGCAATGGCTCCATTAACTCCTTTTGCACGTCGTTCATAATGGCCAGCATCATATCGCGTTTACTTTTGAAGTGGCGAAACAAAGCCCCCTCGCTGACACCGACTTTTTCTGCCAGATTGCGCGTGGAAAGGGCATGTAGTCCCTGTTCGGCAATGATTTCCAATATGGCCTTTTTAATTTCTTTTTGTCGTTCTTCCGTACTTTTTCGCATTGCTACCTTTTTAAAGTAAGTGAATACTTACAAAAGATAACATATTAGATGTAAGTTGTCAAGTTATTTTTTAAAAAATGATGGAAGGGGGTGGAAGCACATATTTGGCCACTGATGAACACGGAAATTCATGGAATTATTTGACCACTGATTGACACAGATATTTACTGATTTATTTTTTTCTAAGATTAAACGTTTACACACGGTAACGCACTATTTTTTTTAAAAGAATATCTTAATGCCCTTAGCGTCTTTCTTGAGAGATAAAGTGGCAATTCACCTAAAATCCCAGAAGACTACCAACCTGGTAAATTAAAAAGCTGCTGATCCAGGCCAGAACCAAGCCCAGGCCAATGGTAAAGGCCGTAATTTTCCAGGATTGTGATTCAGCCCGAATGGCGGCGATGGTAGCCACACAAGGAGTGTAAAGCAAAGTGAAGACCATGAAACTGATGCCCTGCAGAGGCGTAACCTGGGCCGCAATCTGCTGCACCGGATCACCGGCGTAAACAATGGCCAATGAACCGATGACAATCTCTTTGGCAATAAAACCAAAAAGCAGGGCGATGATCTGTTGCCATTCAATGCCCAAAGGATGGAAAATAGGTTCAACAAATTTTCCGATTTTGACTGCCCAGGTTTGGGCGCTGCCGGTAGCAGCACCGGGCGGCAGGTTGGTTAAAAGCCAAACAGCAATGACGCCTAAAACAATCATGGTTGAGGCGCGGTTTAAAAAGGCTTTCATCTCTTCCCAGGCCCGCAGGGCCACGGTCTTTACAGTAGGCAGACGATAGGGCGGAATTTCCAT
>CAYNLJ010000225.1:0-4238 GCA_964398005.1 uncultured Caldithrix sp.
GGAGCGATTTATTTAGCACGCGCGGAGGGAAAGAAAAAATGAACAGTCTTTTGCCTTATTTAATTACAGCAGGAATTGTTTTTACGTTAGGCATTTTTACCATTGTTTATAAAAAGAATGCCGTAGGCGTTTTAATGGGTGTTGAGCTGGTGCTCAATTCGGTCAACTTAAATTTTATTGCATTTGCGCGTTTTGTAGATTATCAGTTAAACGGACAGTTGATTTCCATTTTCATTATAATTCTGGCAGCGGCCGAAGCTGCTATTGCTCTGGCTATTATACTGAACATCTATCGTATGAAAACTACGGTTGATGTAACTCAAGTGAGTGAAATGAAAAACTAAAAGCGATTGCAGGAGAAATTATGATTACGCTTGCGCTTTACATCTGGCTTTTGCCTCTTCTGGCTTTTGTCATTCAAATTTTTCTTGGAAAACGTCTGCCTCGCAAGGGCGATTTCGTTTCCATTACCGCTATTGGAATTTCGCACCTGTTGTCTATTATTCTCTTTGTCCAGATGCTGACCAATTACAATCCTGAATTTTTTGTACATGGCTCGGTGCCCTGGATTACTGTAGGTAGCTTCCGGATTGACATGGGCATCTATCTTGACAACCTGGCAATTGTGATGCTGTTGGTTGTCACTACGGTTAGCTTCTGGGTGCACATTTATTCCCTTGGTTATATGCATGGCGATCCGCGGTACAATCGCTTTTATGCCTATCTTTCCTTATTTAGTTTTTCCATGCTGGGTCTGGTAGTTTTCGACAATCTGTTTGGCATATTTATTATGTGGGAACTGGTTGGTATTTGTTCCTACCTGTTGATCGGTTACTATTTTGAGAAAGATTCAGCGGCCAACGCAGGTAAAAAAGCATTCATTACCAACCGCGTGGGTGACTTTGGCTTTTTACTGGGCTTGTTGATCGTTTTTACCACTATTGGTTCTTTCAGCCTGTTGGATGTACAACATGGTGTTGCTCAGGGTAAATTGACCGGTGGTCTGTTGACCGCAGCCGGTGCACTGCTGTTTTGTGGTGCTATTGGAAAATCGGCTCAATTTCCATTACACGTTTGGTTGCCTGACGCCATGGAAGGTCCTACGCCGGTCAGCGCCTTAATCCATGCAGCTACTATGGTGGCTGCCGGTGTCTATTTGATGGCCCGCATCACCTTCATGTTGTCTTTCGACGCCATGTTAGTGGTAGCTTACATTGGTGGTTTTACGGCTCTGTTTGCGGCTACTATTGCCATTACACAATTTGATATTAAACGCGTACTGGCCTACTCCACTATCAGCCAGTTAGGTTACATGATCATGGCCATGGGCGTTGGTTCTTACACGGCAGGCTTTTTCCATTTAACCACCCACGCCATGTTTAAAGCCGGGCTGTTCCTGGGCAGTGGTTCAGTCATTCATGCCATGCATCATGCTATGGATAAGGTTGGTGTCCACGAAGATCCGAACGACATTCGCCTTATGGGCGGTCTTAAAAATAAAATGCCGGTCACCTATTACACCTTTTTAATCTTTACGCTGGCCATCTCAGGAATTCCATTTTTCTCCGGATTTTTAAGCAAAGATGCTATTTTAGGCGGGACACTGGCCTTCGCCATGAGTCAATCAAATCCGGTGCATTACCTGTTACCATTCTTTGGCTTTACAGCAGCCATTATTACGGCCTTTTACATGTTCCGTCTGGTTATTAAAACCTTTTTGGGTGAGCCACAACGAACGGACCTTTACGAACATGTACATGAAAGTCCAAAAGTAATGACTGTTCCTCTAATGGTGCTGGCAACGTTAAGTATTTTTATCTTTTACACCTTGCCGTCACTCAACCCGATTTCGGCAGAACATGGCTGGTTTGAACATCTGATAGAAAAACCAGAATCAGCGGTAAGCATGCAATTAGGCCATCCGGTTCTGGAAATCAGTGAACATGTTGCTCATTCGGCTCATGTTAACGGCATGTTAATTTCTATTGTCTTTGCTCTGGCTGGCATTTTAATGGCCTTTGCTTTCTACTTCTGGAAAAAGGTAGATGTTGAAAGCTTAACCGAAAAAATTAAACCGTTGTACAATCTGTCTTTCCACAAATATTACTTTGATGAAATTTACAATGCTACGCTGGTACGCGGTCTGTTACTGTGGAATAATTTCCTGGCCTGGTTTGATCTCAAGATTATTGATGGTATTGTGAATGGATCTGCCTTTATTACGCGTAACTTTTCTGCCTTCAGTGGCCTGTTTGATTTGGGATTTATTGATGGCATTGTAAATGGTGTTGCAGATATGATTCAGGGTATTGGACAAAGAGCGCGAAAGATTCAGACCGGCCAGGTTCAGCACTACATTTTGGGTGCTCTGGCGGGATTAATATTAATCATGATTGTTGTATTAATGTAAATAAATTAAATAGTTAATAAAATTGACAGGGAAAGATTTACATAGGAGTCAGGTTTATGGGATTGATTAGCCTTGTTACATTTATTCCGGTTTTTGGGGCCTTAATCGTCTTATTAATTCCCAAACAAAACGAGAAAGCGATTAAATTTGCTTCTGCAGTCATCACTTTTATTCCATTTGTTATTGCCAGTTACATGTGGGGTCAGTTTAACTTTACCTGGGCTGGTGTTAATAACGAAGCAACCTTTCAGTTTGTAGAACATGTCAAATGGATTCCAGCCTACAATATTGAATATTTTGTCGGGCTGGACGGACTTAGCTTCCCCATGTTCTGGTTGACCACCTTCATCAGCTTTTTAGCCATCGTCGCTTCCTGGAACATTAATAAGGCAGTGAAGGGTTATTTTGCACTGTTTTTGCTGTTGGAAACAGGCATGTTGGGCGTCTTTGTTTCGCTGGACTTCTTCCTGTTCTACATCTTCTGGGAAGTCATGTTGTTACCAATGTACTTTCTGATTGGAATCTGGGGTGGGCCACGTCGCGAGTACGCTGCAATTAAGTTCTTCCTTTACACCTTATTGGGTTCTGTGCTGATGCTGATTGTCATGTTGGCCCTTTATTTCAATGTAAACGATCCCGTTACCGGTGGTCACACCTTTAACATGCTTTACATGATGGATCAGAGCAATCATTCTGGTTGGTTAAAAGGTGTTGATGTCCGGCTGATCTTGTACATCATGTTGTTCATCGGTTTTGCCATCAAAGTACCAGTCTTTCCATTCCACACATGGTTACCCGATGCACACGTAGAAGCACCCACGGCCATCAGTGTTATTCTTGCCGGTATTTTGTTGAAGATGGGAACTTATGGTATTTTCCGTATCAGTTACCCGATCTTTCCTGATATGGCAGTTAAAACTTCGTACATGCTGGCCATTCTGGGTGTGATTAACATTCTGTATGGCGCATTTGTGGCCATGGCTCAAAAAGATCTTAAAAAACTGGTCGCCTACTCTTCGGTTTCGCACATGGGCTTTGTTTTGTTAGGCATGTCCACCTTTACCGATGCGGGCATGAACGGCGCCATGTTCCAGATGGTCAGTCACGGTATGATCACAGCCATGCTCTTCTTGCTGGTTGGTGTTATTTATGATCGTGCCCATCATCGTGAAATCGAAGGCTTTGGCGGACTGGCCGTTAGTATGCCCATTTATGCCGGGGTTGCTTCCCTGGCCTTCTTTGCTGCCATGGGTCTGCCTGGCATGACCGGGTTTATTGCCGAAGCCATGGTCTTTATCGGCACTTTTAGTGTTTACCGTACCTTGACTGTAATTGCGGCATTAGGTATTGTGGTAACCGCCTCTTACGTGTTGTGGACGGTACAACGTGTCTTTCTTGGAAAGTTGAATCCTAAATATGAAACAATCCCGGAAATTAACGGACGCGAACTTTTTACCCTGGTACCATTGGGTGTGCTGGTCATTCTGTTCGGCGTTTACCCAATGCCTATTCTGAACCTGATGCGTACTTCGATGACACACCTGACGGAACTGATCAAACTGGTTCCGTAAACGAAGATAAATTTTCTCGGGGATGTTTTCCACATCCCCGAATTACATAAACATTTCACTTAATAGTGATTCATGTTAATTTGGTTAAAGGAAAATGGACCTATGGATAACTTGAGCAGTTTATCATATTTTGTCCCGGAACTGTTTTTGAGCGCAGCCATTTTAGTTGTAATCGTATTGGATTTATTGCTTAAAAAAGAACAAAAAATCTGGACGGGTATTATCTCTGCTGCTGTGCTGGTCATCAGTGTATTTTT
>CAYNLJ010000226.1:0-4200 GCA_964398005.1 uncultured Caldithrix sp.
TCGGCCAAAAGCAGGGTGTCCGGCACTTCCTGCTGAACCCGGTCAACCACTTCACGCCAGAATTCCTGTGGCATGTGCCGATCAAATTCCTGTTTCGTCATACCAAACTGAGCCCGCGAAGGGATGTCACCCCCGCTGCCCGGTTCCGGAAACCACAATCGTTGAAAATGTTTCTTGGTCAGTGTCATGGCAGCATCAAAACGAATAATGGGAAATTGCCGGGCAATTTCCAGGATCTTCTGGATCACGGCTTCCCGTACTTCGGGATTCAGGTAATTGAGTTGAGCCGTGTCGTTCCAGGGCATGCTCGTACCGTCATTGCCATGGTAAATATAACGTGTGTCTCCACTGGGGTAATGAACCCGTTTAAAGACGACTGCTGCGTCGGTACGGTCCCAGTAACCATCTTCAATAAAAATGCCCACATCGTGATGGTCACACAAGTCAGGTCCGTTAAAAGAATACTTCGGAAACGGCGGGTACGGTAGTTGAATGAACCAGTCCGGGTGTTCAATCATCCATTTGGAATCAATTCCGGTATGGTTGGGCACCATATCGGTAGCCATGCGGATGCCATAGCGCCAGGCACGTTCTTTCAGGTTTTGCAAGGCCTGTTGCCCGCCTAAATCGTCTGCAACCACGTAGTCGTAAAGTGAGTAGGCAGAGGCCAACGCTTCCGGATTGCCGGTACGCTGTTTAATGCGCTGAGAAGCCCGGCTGCGCTCCCAGATGCCAATCAACCACAAGCCGCTGATGCCAAATCGTGCCAACCGTTCCAGTTCTTCGTCCGGAATCTGATCCAGGCGTGTAATGGAACGTTCATATTTTTTACTTAACTGATCAAGCCAGACATAGGTGCTTTTGGCGATTAAAACCAGTCTGGGCATCCAGTGTTCATCCGGTGAAAAACGTTCCGGCTCAAAATCTTCTTCATATTTTGGAACGACGGTCGGTCCTGGTCCGAACAGAGCCATATCGAAGCGTGCCTTTTGTTCTTCCTTGATAAAATCAAGCGAAAACAGTAAACGCTTTAAAAAAGCACCGATGAATTTTTGCCAACGTTTGGCGATGAATTCCAGCTGAGCCTGGATTGAATGTGGAAACTTTTTAGCCGGTTCCTGCAACAATTCAAACAGCGAAAGCTTTTCACCGGGCAGGGGCGGCAGCTCTTTAAAAAAGGAATCAAAAAGATCAAAACTCCGCTCAAAGGCAGGTTCATCTTTCAGCTTCCCTGGATCAATCAGTTTTTTAACAGGATTGAATGCCGGATTTAAATTGTCAATCCAGATTAACATTAATTCTTCTAAAAGGAGTTGGCGGTTGTTGGCTTTTTTAAGAAAGTCAGAAACGGTAACCTCACCTTTAAAAACCGGTGTTGGTGGATATTGTTGGCAATATTTTTTTAGAAGTGCATTCAGCTTTTTTGAGCCAAGTTCTTTTTGAAAAAATGTTTCTAATTTGTTGTTTAAATCAGATTTAATACGCTCGCGGTAAAAAGCCACCAGGTAGTGTTCAATTTCATGAAGCAAGCCAAAGGCGTTTAATTCGCTGGCCTGAATATTTTTGTTAATGGGTCGCAAAATTTCAGCCAATTGCTGAGCGACGCGTTGGTTATTGACAACAAGATCACCTTGTAAATTAAACCAGGAATCAGCTAAATCAAGCTTTTTTCTAATCGATTTATTAATTTGAAATTCAGGAAAAACAACCATGCTTTCAGCTCCATAGAACGTTAAATTTTTTTCAAATGAAATGTAACCTTGATTTGTAATTTTAGCAAATTCTCTTGCCTGATAATTTTAGGGGCACCTATTGACGTGGATTCGTCGGCTTATTGCCGGTCAGGATGGATTTTTAAAATCAATTATTTTAATCATTTTGGGAATTAATGAAATCTGTAATAATGGAATATGATTAGGCCGGAAGGCCCTTATTGAACATTTTGGTTAAAATTCAATTTTGCCGTAAATTAGCCCGTCATTTTTAAAGAAGAGAACGATGCAGGAAGAATTAAAAGAAAAATTAGCTCCCTATTTCGTAATTTTAGCCGCCAGCTTATGGGGTGTTGATGGGATTGTGCTTCGGCCTTATTTGTACCAGTTGCCGGTAACCCTTGTTGTCTTAATCGAAACCTGGCTGGCGACCCTTTTAATGACGCCCTTCTTCTTTCGCTATTTTAAAAGGCTGCGCCTTTTGAATTACAAGGAGTGGCTGGCTTTGGGAGCGGTGGCTTTATTTGGCGGTGCCATTGGTACGCTGGCCATTACGCGGGCCATTTTTTACGTCAACTACGTTAACCTTTCCGTGGTGGTTCTTATTCAAAAATTGCAGCCGGTGTTTGCCATTGCTCTGGCCGCACTTTTGTTAAAAGAACGTCTCTCTAAAAGATTTTTAAAATGGGCAGCTTTGGCTTTAATCGGAGCCTATTTCATGACTTTTGGCTGGCGGGTGCCAAACTTTTTTACCGGCGACAAAACTGTCCAGGCAGCGGGCTTTGCCATGCTGGCCACCATTAGCTTTGCCTCCTCTACTGTTTTCAGCAAACGTCTGTTACGCCGTATTGATTTCCATTTTGCCACCTACCTGCGCTTTTTGGTAACGGCCTTCATCATGCTTTTTATTGCGCTGGTTTCGCAAACCTTTCCTGCCATCCGGCAAATTACTTCTCAACAGATGCTGGTTTTTGTTCTGATCGTCTTTTCTACGGGAGCGCCGGCTATTTTTCTCTATTACTACGGCTTGCGTAAAATTCCGGCTTCTGTGGCGACCATTTGTGAACTGAGTTTTCCGGCCACGGCCATTTTGCTGGAATATTTTGTTCGTCACCGCTTGCTCGATCCGGTACAATGGATGGGTACCTTTGTTCTGATTTTTGCTATTGTGCGCATCAGTTTGCGCATGAATGAGTGGAAAAAAGAAAAACAGTGATCCGTTTTCATCACGTAACAACTACACTCAAGAACAGAGGAAGCAGAGGAAACAGAGAATAATTTTAATAAAAGAACCAGCTATCCTTTGGAGACCTGGGCGAGGAGGAGAAAATGCTCTTCAAACCAATTCATTTAAAATAAGTTTAATCGCTAAAAAATGAGTCTCAACTTAATCCAAATTTAGGTAAGTAAATGGAACCTAAAGAAGCTTTACAAAAATATTTTGGCTTTCACGAATTTCGTGAGCCACAGGAAAAGATCATCAATCATCTTTTACAGGGTCAACACGTGCTGGCCATCATGCCCACCGGGTCGGGTAAATCCATTTTGTACCAGTTACCGGCCCTGCTGCTGCCCGACTTAACGCTGGTTATTTCGCCCTTAATCGCTTTAATGAAAGATCAGGTTGATGCGCTTCGTAAAAAAGGCATTGATGCCACCTTTATTAATGCTTCTCTTTCTAAGGGAGAACGTGAAAAACGTCAGCAGCAAATCAAAAAGGGAAAGTACAAATTACTTTATGTAACACCGGAACGCTTCCGTAAAGAAGAATTTTGGGAAACGATTAAAAACAGAACCATCAGTTTGTTTGCGGTGGATGAAGCCCATTGCATCAGTGAATGGGGACACGATTTCCGTCCTGATTACACACGGCTGGGAGAAATCAGACAAAAACTTGGCCAGCCGACCACCATTGCCCTGACCGCTACCGCAACCCCAAAAGTGCAGCAGGACATTGTCAATCAGTTGCGCCTGGATCGAGTCAAAATTTTTCACACAGGGATTGACCGGCCCAATCTGTTTTTAGGCGTCGAAGATGTTTTTGGCGAAGAAGAAAAGCTGGCTATTATTTTAAGGTTTATCGAGCAATTAGAAAAAGGCTCCGGTATTGTGTACTTTTCCTTAATTCAGGACTTATTAAAGATGAGTGAGCGTTTGCGTAAGGCGGGTGTTCTCCATTTAATTTACCATGGGAAACTCGACGCCAGCCAACGAAAAAAAACACAAAACCAGTTCATGGAAAGTGAACGTTCGGTCGTATTGGCCACCAATGCATTTGGTATGGGTATTGACAAATATGATATTCGTTTTGTTTTACACGCGCAAATTCCAGGCTCACTCGAAGCCTACTATCAGGAAATCGGCCGGGCTGGACGCGATGGCCTGCCCTCTGATTGCATTCTGCTTTATGATCAGCAGGATCTGAACATTCAGATGGAATTCATTAAATGGAACAATCCGTCTTCTGATTTTTTTCATCGGGCTTACC
>CAYNLJ010000227.1:0-4191 GCA_964398005.1 uncultured Caldithrix sp.
GTTGGGTGGCGCGTTTGGCCAGGCCCCCGATTAAAAGCATGAAAATCGGGATGATGGGTGCGGTAAAAAGGAAGACAATGCCGGACAGCAAGTCTACCGGGAAAACAAAAAACAGAATCAGCAGAGGAATGGCCGCTGCATTAAATAGTTGCGGCAAATAGGAACGGAAGTAGGCATCGAGAGCCTCAATACCCTGTTGTAAAGTGTTTGTTAATTCACCGCGTTTTTCAAGACTCAATAAGACGGGGCTTGTTTGATGTAGATGATCGACTAACTGATTACGCAAATCAAATCTGATACGGGTGCTAAGGTGACCGGCAAAAATATTACTGAGCCATTGACTTAAAAATCGTCCCAAAACGAGCAACACAAAAATGAAAATAAGAGGCAACTGACTGTTCAGAGATTGTTTCTTTAAGAAGCTGAAATCAATTATTTTGCTTAGATAATGAGCCTGTAAGATGATCGTTAGCGCTGCAAGCAGGGCAAATAAAATGGTAAGAAAAAAAGTCCCTTTTAAATTTTTAATTAACTTAAATAACCGGGCGTCTAAATTCATTTTATTACTTTTTGATTAATTTATTAAAAAGGTAGCCAATTTTTTGATAAGAAAAAAGGCTGCGGCTAATACCGCAGCCTAATATTCTTTAATATGTAAGCTTTGATTTGGTTGAAACCCGTTGACGGAAAATATGATAGGTCCAGGCCTGGTAAGCCAACACGATGGGAACAAAAATTAGAGCCACAATGCTCATGATTTTCAAGGTGTATGGCGATGATGATGCGTTGTAAATGGTCAAACTCCACTCCGGATTTAATGAAGACAGCATTACGTTGGGGAACATGGACATAAAAATAGTAATCGTAGTAAAGACGATGGTTAAACCGTTCATAATAAAGGCCCAGCCCATTTTGTCATTTTTAATAAAAGCATAGGTGAAAATAAGAGCCAGAATTGTAAAAATCGGAATAATTCCCGGATTGAGACCTAATTGAAAGAACAGGTTGGTTTTTAAATAGCCAAAAATAATAAACAGGACAAATACAATAGCGGTTGGGATCCATAGTTTGGCAGATAAAGCTTTTGCCCTTGCTTCTACTTCACCTTCCGTTTTTAAAGAAAGGAACAGAGCACCGTGCAGCAGGAAGATAAACAGGGTGCCCAGACCGCCAAGTAAAGCAAAGGGATTCAATAGATTGAAAAAACCACCCACGTAGTTCATGTTCTGATCGATGGGCACTCCGACCCAGATATTGGTCATAGCCACACCCCACAAAAGAGCCGGGATAAAACTACCGATGGCCAACATCCAATCCCATAAATTACGCCATTTGGGGTTGTCGTCCTTACTGCGAAATTCAAAAGCCACGCCGCGTACAATAAGTCCCAGCAGCATCAGAATTAATGCCAGGTAAAATCCGCTGAAAAGCGTGGCGTACCAATTAGGGAAAGCGGCAAACATGGCACCACCTGCGGTTAATAGCCAAACTTCGTTGCCATCCCAAAAAGTACCGACAGAATTTATGATTACCCGGCGTTCTACATCATTTTTGCCTAAAAAGGGAACCAACATTCCCACCCCATAATCAAATCCTTCCAAAAAGAAGTATCCAATAAAGAGGACGGCAATTAATACGAACCATAATGTGTTTAAAAATTCCATAGCTTACCTCCTCTCAATTAATGCAATTGATCTGCAGCCCTGGTTCCGGCCACAGCATATTTTTTTAACAGATACACATCGGCAACCATAAGAATGCCATAAATTAAGGTAAATACGATCAGTGAAAAAGCAACTTCCCCGGCATGGACCACCATGGAAGGCGTGACGGCATCTTCGGTTTTAAGCAGACCAAAAACGATCCACGGTTGACGCCCAACCTCTGTTAAAATCCAGCCGGTAGAATTTGCAATCACTGGCAAAGCCATTGCCCAGAGCATTACTTTTTCTAACCAGGGCTTAAATTCAAAGTTGTTTCTCGCAACCTGAATCAACAGGTAAAGCGCCAGGAAAAACATCAATACGCCTGCGCCCACCATGGCCCGGAAACTCCAGTAGGTGATGACCATTGGTGGAATGTAATCTCCCGGCCCATACTTGGCCTCGTACATCTTCTGCAATTCATGGACCCCCTTGACTTCACCTTCCAGGGCGTTGTAGGCCAGAAAAGTCAGTAAATAGGGGATGCGGATTGAAAAAACTTCTTTTTTACCGGAGAGATCGCCAATGGTTAAAATGGACAGGCCTGCCGGACTTTCTGTTTCCCATAAGGCTTCTGTTGCAGCTACTTTCATGGGTTGAACTTCAATCATGTGTTGCATCTGCGAATGGCCTACTAACATAACCAGAATTATTCCGATAAATCCGTAGATGGTGGCATATTTAAGTGATAATTGATACGCCTCAGTATCGTCGCTTTTTTTGAAGAGGTGGAAAATACTAATGCCAATGACAAAAAAAGCTGCGGTTACAACACCTCCGGTCAAAACATGCGGAAATTGAACCCAGACATTGGCATTCAAAACCAATTCGGCAAAATTGGTCATTTCTGCACGAATAATGTTTCCGGCTTCATCGGTAACCAACTTGTACCCCTGGGGTTGTTGCATGAAAGAGTTGGCGATCAAAATCCACAAGGCTGAAAGATTGGAACCGATAGCCACCAGCCAAATAGCTGTGGCGTGTAGTTTTTTAGAAATACGATCCCAGCCAAAAATCCAGATACCTAAAAAGGTGGATTCCAGGAAAAAGGCTAACAGAGCTTCAATGGCCAGGGGGGCACCAAAAATATCGCCAACAAAGCGGGAATACTCCGACCAGTTTAAACCAAACTGAAATTCCTGCACAATTCCTGTTACCACGCCCATGGCAAAGTTAATTACGAAAAGCGTTCCCCAGAATTTGGTCATGCGTCTGTAAACTTCTTTGCCGGTTCGCACGTACATGGTTTCAAGAATGGCGACAAAGATCGACAGACCAAGAGTCAGAGGAACAAAGAAAAAATGGTAAACAGTGGTGATGGCAAATTGCCATCGGGCTAATGCTAAGGCACTCATAGCAACCTCCTAGTTAATAATTACTTAGAGACCAGGGTCTCCAATTCATGATCATGTATCACCAGTTCACTAATCTTTTTCTCTTTCATCTTTTGTTCAACCAGTTCCTGCAGTTCGCCAAAAAACAGGTGGATTTTGCAAAAACCAATAATGGGGCAGATGGCCGGGTTTCTCAGGCATTCATTCATGACGGAGTTAAAATCCATAGCCTGTAAAACATCAAAAACGGATAATTGCCGGGGATCAGGTTTTAAAAAAATGCCACCGGACCGTCCCTGAATGGTATCGACAATATTGGCTTTACGTAATTGAAAGATGATCTTGTTGGTAAATGGTTTTGAAATTTGAAGCAGTTGAGAAAGCCTGGAAATGGAAATCGGTTTGCCCGGTTGTTGACCGGCAAGATAGGCACAAATCCTTACAGCATAATCATATTCGCGTTTGATAAGCGTACTAATTTTCATACCAATCTTCAATTTGATCTTTTAAAACATTACCACAACAGTATAATTTAAATAATGAATTTTTTGGGGGCAAGTCTTTTTTCATTAAATTTTTGCTAGCCCTAAAATTTACCAGTTATCATTAAAAATTGGTCATTATTTAAAATTAGTAGCCTTGTTGGCTTAACCAAAGTAAGGATACTTTTTTTGCATTTACGAGTTTACTAAGCAAAACAGAAGTTCATGGCACTTAATACAGACCAACTTTAGATAGCGGTTAGTAGAAAGCCTGTTCACTAAAATTGGGTTTTGGGCTAAAGCCTTTATTTTTCTGTGATTTTCCCCTTCCCCCAGCTGAAAGCTGGGGGCTATTGAGCCAGGAATTTTTTAATATTAATTAATTAAAATTGCACTTAAGCAAAGAAGAAAAAAATAGCATCACTAATATTGGCCTAATTTAAATGCTAAATAATTAGTTCAATAGCCACTATCTTTAGATAGTAGCTCAGGAAGATTGATTCCAAAAACTGCTTTAGCCGAAAATTTCAGAGAAAAGAATTTGGGGTTGAAGTCTAAATGTTCTTTGAAATTCTCTTTTTCGCACAGCTGTAGTTGGTGGCTATTGAGTCTAGAATGTTTTGCCTTAAATAAAATGGTCGAAATATTGTTTTGAACAGCTCAATAGCCACT
>CAYNLJ010000228.1:0-319 GCA_964398005.1 uncultured Caldithrix sp.
CACAGAAAAAAATAAAAAATAAAAAAATCAGCGTGAATCCGCGAAATCTTCGAGAGAAAAAAATAAAAGGCAATGGAGGTTGGCATGCGTACAGTGATTGTTTTCGCATTCATGTTATTCGTCGTTTTTTCCTGCCAAAAACAGAATAAGGAGGAAACCTTGCAACAATTTATCGATCAGCACGTGGCAAAAATAAAACCGCTGGAAACAGCAGCTAAAGAAGCTTACTGGGAAGCTGCGACAACCGGTAAACAGGAAGCCTACAAAAAGTCTGCAGAGCTGGAATTAAAAATCCGCAAGATTTACAGTAACACAGAGG
>CAYNLJ010000228.1:329-4185 GCA_964398005.1 uncultured Caldithrix sp.
TTTGGAAATCCTGAAAAACGAAACAAACAATGCCAAACGCAAGGCGGCCTGGGAAGCCAGCAAACAAGTCGGGGCCGTGGTTGCCGATGACATCGTTAAATTGGTTAAGTTGCGCAATCAGGCGGCTCAGAGTCTGGGCTTCGAAAATTACCATACCATGTCGTTAGAACTTTCAGAACAACGGGTTAAACAGATCGATCGCATCATGTGGGATGTGGCCGAATTTACATTAGAGCCATTTTACAATTCCAAGAGAGTACTGGATCAGATTTTAGCGAAAAAGTACAACATTTCGGTTCAGGAAATTCGTCCCTGGCATTATCATGATCCTTTTTTCCAGGAAACGCCTCAGGTTTTTCAGGTTAATTTAGACAAATATTACGAAAATCATGATGTCAAAGAGTTGGCTACCAATTTTTACGCAGGCATTGGTTTGCCGGTGGATGCCATTCTGCAAAAAAGTGATCTGTACGAAAGAGAAGGCAAAAATCCTCACGCCTTTTGTGAAGACTTTGACCACGAAGGCGATGTCCGAATCCTGACCAATCTGAAAAACAATGAAAGCTGGATGGAAACCATCCTGCATGAATTGGGTCATGCGGTTTACGACAAGTACAATGATCCCTCAGTACCTTACTTGTTGCGCGAACCAGCGCACATTTTTACCACCGAGGGTATTGCCATGTTGTTCGGCCGCTTGAGCCGCAATCCTTACTGGATGCAACAAATGCTTGGCCTTTCCGATGAAGAACGCCAGGCCATTGAACCCGATTTGAATCGCTACATGCGTTTAAAGCAGCTTATTTTTGCCCGTTGGGCTTTGGTTATGTACTATTTTGAAAAAGCCATGTACAAAAATCCCGATCGTAATTTGAATAAACTCTGGTGGCAAATGGTTCAAAAATATCAACTGGTTACACCACCTGAAAACAGGGACGAGCCGGATTGGGCTTCCAAAATCCATTTTGCCATCGCGCCCTGTTACTACCACAATTACATGTTAGGAGAACTGTTTGCTTCCCAACTGCATTTGTACATCAGTAATAAGATTTACAAAACGAAAAATTGGCAGCAGGTAACTTATGTGAATAATCCGAAAGTTGGGGAATATCTGAAAGAAAAAGTCTTTAAGCCGGGTAAGCGCTATCCCTGGAATCAGATGATTAAAAAGGCAACAGGCAGCGAATTAAAGGTTGATTTTTTTGCCAAACAGTTTCTGGAATAAGCTGATTTAAATTGGAACGGATTTTAATCTGTAAAGGAGGTGGGTGATGACTAAGAAACTGATTTTTTTGTTAGCAGGATTGGCTTTATTCTCTGCTTGCAAAAAGCTTCCGGAAGCTGATCTGATTTTAGTCAACGCCAAAGTGGTCACACTTGATGCTCAAAATAACATCGCTCAGGCCGTGGCGATTAAAGGCGATCGTATTTTAGCGGTAGGGGATGCAGCAGAAATCAAGAAGATGAGAGGTCCCCAAACAAAAGTTCTTGACCTGACCGGTAATCTGGTGGTACCGGGTTTAATTGAAGGTCATGCCCACTTTTTAGGAATGGGTGAGGCCTTGTTGCGTCTTGATTTAACAAAGACCCGCAGCTGGCAGGATATTGTGGACAGCGTTGCACAGCGGGCAGCCCGGGCAGAACCCGGAGAGTGGATTATCGGTCGGGGCTGGCATCAGGAAAAATGGCAGAAGCTTCCGGCTAAATTAGTTGAAGGCTACCCTGTGCATCAGGCATTGAGCAAGGTTTCGCCAAAAAACCCGGTGATTCTGACACATGCCAGCGGTCATGCCGTATTTGTCAATCAAAAAGCCATGGAAATTGCCGGCATCAATCGCAATACACCCAATCCCATGGGGGGTAAAATTGTTCGTGACCGTTACGGAAATCCGACCGGCGTTCTGTTGGAAAATGCCATGGATCTGGTCTGGAAAGCGTACCACAAACAGGTGGCAGCCAATCCGGAAGCCGAAAAAATACGCTACGCTGAAAAAGCTATGGAAGCCTGTCTGAAAAACGGCATTACCAGCTTTCACGATGCCGGTGCCAGTTTCGAGGAAATCGAACTATTTAAACGCCTTGCCGAACAGGAAAAGTTGAAAGTTCGTCTTTACGTCATGATCCATGAACCCAATAAACGGTTGCAGCAACGTATTCACCAGTTTCCGATTATTGGTTACGGTAACAACTTTTTAACGGTTCGGGCCATTAAACGTTACATGGATGGTGCATTGGGCTCCCGAGGAGCCTGGATGATAAAACCATACAATGATCAGCCGAACAGCGTTGGTTTTAATGTGATTTCGCCGGACACATTGTTGACAACGGCTCGTCTGGCCATTGAACACGGACTTCAGTTGTGTACCCATGCCATTGGCGACCGGGCCAATCATGAAGTGCTGAATGTTTACGAAAAAGTATTTAAGGAACATCCGGAGAAAAACGATTTGCGCTGGCGTATTGAACACGCTCAACTGATTCACCCGGCGGACGTAAAGCGTTTTGCCCAATTGGGTGTCATTGCTGCCATGCAGGGCATTCATTGTACTTCGGATGGCCCCTGGGTTCCCCAACGGATAGGTGATGAAAGGGCTAAAGAAGAAGCATACATCTGGCAGACCCTCTGGCAAACCGGCGCTGTGGTCACCAATGGCACCGATGCGCCTGTCGAAGCCATCGATCCGCTGGCTAATTTTTACGCCCTGGTTACCCGTCGCATGAAAAATGGCCAGTATTTTTACCCTGAACAAAGTTTAACGCCGGAGCAGGCCTTAAAAGCTTACACCTACAATAACGCTTTTGCTGCTTTTGAAGAAAAAATAAAAGGCAGCCTGGAACCGGGAAAACTGGCCGATATTACCGTGCTTTCCAAAGACATTTTAACAGTGCCGCCTTACAAAATTCCTCAGACAAAAGTTTTGTACACGATCATTGGTGGCAAAATAGCCTGGGCAGCAAAAAAGTAGAGAAAAAGATAAGTGTGTAGGCTTTTTTGTTGAATTGTTGAAATGTTGAATTATTGCAGGGCGGCTCTCCGGAGTCGTAATACGCCCTACGTAGCGCAGCTAATTAAGGTATTTACTAAGAGCAGAAAAGTGAATTAAATTTTTTAAACAAGACTGGTAATTTTAAAAATAGTCGTGGGAGAGTCGCGCTACCGAGCCAGAACGAAAGCTCATGCTACTTAAATTAATTTTTAAATTGGTCTTGTATGGAGGGATAAAAATTTGTAAATTTGTCCTTCCATAAAAGGACAACTTATGGACAAGCGCGTAATAAGAGAAATAATCAGTGATTTCCAATTAAAGGAACTCCCACCATTAACCGAACGCTCAGGGGAATTTTCCGTACCACCGAGGAAAATCCGTAGTTTAATTGGAGCAAGACGAAGCGGTAAAACGTTTTTATTCTATCAAATAATCAATAATTTGCTAAAAACCGGCATTAGCAAAGAACAGATTTTGTACATCAATTTTGAAGACGAACGCCTCTCCCCAATAACTAAAGAAGACCTTTCGTTAATTTACCAGGTTTATTTTGAATTGTATCCTCATGTTAAAAAGAAAAAGGTCTATTTATTTTTTGATGAAATTCAGACGGTTCCTGATTGGGAGAAATTTGTTCGTCGATTGCATGAAAGTGAAAATGTGGAGATTAGCATTACAGGTTCTTCTTCCAGACTTTTGAGCAAAGAATTGGCCACGGCGATACGAGGGCGAACATTAAGCTTCGAAGTGTTTCCATTTAGTTTTGCCGAAACGTTGAAATTCTATGGGATAAAGCCTGACTTGAATTCATCTGAAGGCAAGGCTTATCTGGCCAATCGTTTTGAAGAATATTTGTACTGGGGCGGCTT
>CAYNLJ010000229.1:0-4167 GCA_964398005.1 uncultured Caldithrix sp.
GAGCGGGCTTTTCCACCATTTCGGTAATTTTCCACAAATTGTCAGACAAGGGTTGGCCGCCAATAATTCCGTAACGATCTACCTTATTATGTGGCACGCGTTCCACGGCAACCACTGATGCGTTAAATTGTTCAAAGATGTCCATCAATTGTTGGGTGGCCGGAATGGTTGAATCTAATATGGTGTCGCCCAGTAGTACGGCGAAAGGTTCATCTCCCACGTGTTTTTCAGCGTAACGAATGGCGTCGCCCAGGCCGCGCATCTCTTTTTGCCTAATGTAGTGGATGTCTGCCATCTCGCTAAGACGGCGAATTTCCTGATAGCTCTGGTCGTTGTTCTTATCCCTTAACAATAATTCCAGTTCAAAATTACGGTCAAAATGGTCTTCAATAGCGCGTTTGCCCTTTCCGGAAATAATCAAGATATCGTCAATGCCGGAATCGACCGCCTCCTGTACCACGTATTGGATGGTGGGTCGGTCAATAATCGGTAACATTTCCTTAGGCTGTGCCTTGGTGGCCGGCAGAAAGCGCGTGCCTAAGCCGGCAGCAGGAATAACGGCTTTACGGATCATAGATTTCTCCCAATGGTTAGTTTTTGGAAATTTTGTAAGCTTCACTCTCATGCCTTTCTTTCAATGTTCCAAAATCAGAGTGAAGCAGAATATCTGTAAATTAGTTACTTCTATTTTTAAATAATAAAGGGTTTAATTACCCGTGCTTTTAACGGTTTTAGGGCTTCAATCAATTGGCTCAGCATGGCATCATCGCGGTAAAAGCCAACAATAGCACCACCTGAACCGGCGAATTTGGCCGAAGCACCGCAACGCCGGGCGGTTTCAATCATTTTTAAGTTTTCATCTGAAATTCGCATGATTTTACGCCTCAAGTCAAAATTACGATTAATCAACTCGTTTAATGCTTCCAATTCTCCTTTTTCAATCAGGGTCTTGCCCTGTTCGGCCAGGCTGGCGATCTCTTCCAACGTTTCTATGACTTGTTGATCACCTTTTTCATAACGCTGACGAATATCATTCAGCACCTGCCCGGAGACTTTACTCAAATCGGTTCGGTAAGCCAGGTAGATATTTTTCAGTTTACTGGCTTCCAGTGGCTCATACTTACCATGGCCATGTTTTTCCATAAACTTGCGGTCGAAGTCCATGTAAACGCAGCCTTCATAAACCTGAATCACACGGTCCTGCAAACCGGCATTAATGCCCAATTCATCGGTTTCCGTTTTCAGGATGAGTGTGGGTAGCAATGGTTTGGGAATCTCAACATGAAAAAACTGTATTAAGGCGCGGAAGGTAGCGGTAACAATGGCGCTGGAACCGGCCAGACCTACCTGACGTGGGATGTTTGTTCGATAGCGAATGGTGAAATTTTTTAAAGGGAGTTGAATGCCCTGCGCTCGGCAATACTGGTAGAACTGTTTGATAGCCGCCTTTACCAGTCGATCACCGCCGTAATAGCCATGTGATTCAATACGATCCACCAGATCATGAATATCTTTAAAAACATTTACATCTGACGGTTGTGGTTCTATAACCAATTCCGGTGATTCGTAAAGTGTGACCTGTGCGCCAAAATTACGTACACTGATGGAAATGGTTTTACCAAAATAGCCATCTGAAGGATTCCCCAATAAACCGGCCCGGGCAAAAGCACGTGTTTCGATGATCATTTGTTCTCCGTCTTTTTTTTCTAAAAAACCAAAATACAATTTTCTGCAAATTGGAACAAGACAGAAATATTTGAATATTAAGGGTGTAAAAAGCTAAATTGCAAAAAAGGAAAGGAAGTGATGAAAGTATTACTGGTTGACGATGACCTTAATTTAACACGTGTTTTAGCCTATCAGCTTAAACAGGCTGGTTATCAGGTCACTACGGCTCACACCGGCCAGGAAGGTTTTGATGTGTTTAAACAACAGGTCTTCCCGGTGGTCATCAGTGATATTCAAATGCCCGATTTAACCGGTATCCAGTTACTGGAAAAGATTCGTCAGGTGGATGCCCAGGTAGTTTTCATTCTGATAACGGCTTACGGAAGTGTGGACCAGGCGGTAAAAGCCTGTGCTTTAGGCGCGGACGATTATCTGACAAAACCGTTTAGTCGTGAACAACTGATCTTTACCATTGAAAAGGCCTTAAAAATCAGACAGTTGGAAAGCGAAAACCAGTTGTTTAAACAGGAATTGGCCGATCGTTTCCAGTTTGACTCCATGGTAGTGCACAGCACAGCTATGAAGCAGGTAATGCAAACGGCCATGCGGCTTGCAAACAGCGATTCTACCGTTTTAATTTTAGGAGAAAGTGGCACAGGTAAAGATGTTCTGGCCCGAGCCATTCATTACAACAGTTCGCGCAAAGAAAAACCGCTGGTTACTGTAAATTGCCCATCCATCCCGGAACAGTTACTGGAAAGCGAGCTTTTTGGTCATGTCAAAGGAGCTTTTACGGGAGCAGTCGCTGATCGCAGGGGGAAATTTGAACTGGCCAATGGTGGGACCATTTTTCTGGATGAAATCGGTGATTTGAAACCGGAATTACAGGCTAAATTATTGCGTGTGATTCAGGAAAGGGAATTTGAACGTGTAGGCGAAAACCAGCCGATTAAAGTAGATGTGCGCATTATTGCCGCCACCAATCGGGACCTGGCAAAGTTAGTGGAGGAAGGTAAATTTCGCGAAGACCTTTACTATCGCCTGGCGGTTGTGCCTATCGTACTACCCCCGCTGCGTGAAAGGAAGGAGGAGATTCCCTTTCTGGTGGATCATTTTGTGCGTAAAAAATTCCCCGGCCAAAAAATTACATTCACGCCTCAGGCCATACATCTATTGCAGACCTATCATTGGCCGGGCAATGTCCGTGAACTGGAAAACGTAATTGAACAATCTATCGTCTTAAGCGGTAAGGAAATATTGGAAGTGGATGACCTGCCACTTTTTATTCGTACCAATATGGATCAAACTGACCAGGAACACTCCGACTTACCAATTTTGCCATTGGTGGAAATGGAAAAACGCTTGATTGCCCGGGCTTTGGAAAAGGCACAGGGAAATCAATCACAGGCCGCCCGTTTATTAGACATACCCCGGCATGTTTTATTGTACAAAATGAAAAAATATGGATTATTGAATGAAAAATAGTTTGAGTATCAATGCAAGGAAGTAACTGTTCAATCACCCTTTTGACATTGAGTCCCCGATTTCCTCAATACCCTGGATTTTTAAGAAAGTCACAAATTTATTTCCATTACCACTCTTAACCCTTTCGAAAAATAATTGTTTCTTGTAGATGGAAACTTCTTTAGGGTAAGGAGTTTATATGCGGTAATCGCTATCTAATTTAAAAGATGATCCACATTTTTTAATGGAGAATGTTTTTTCAAACTCTATTTTCATAAAAAGAAAGCCCCCGCACTTAAATCATGGGGGGCTCAGGAAGGGTTCACTTTAAAAAAGATCTATGGTTAAGGGTAAGACCTTATTTTTGTTCAATGGCGCCGGTGGGGCAAACAGCTGTGCAATCGCCGCAATCTTCACACAGTTCTGCATTAATCCAGGCAATGTCATCGCGCATTTCGATTGCACCGCTGGGACATTCGCTCTCACAGGCCATACAACTGATGCATTCTTCTTCATTGACTACGTGCATTTGGTACTCCTTCCTTTATTTAGTTGTGTGTGTTAAGAAACCAATATACTTACAATTAACGTGCCAAAATTTTGTATCTTATTAATTTATTGAAAATAAAGAGATTGTGGGAATTCATTTTCGAATGTTCGGTTGGCTTTTTTTCTATTTTTAAAAATAAAGGGTAGTTTAGTCCAATTTTTAAGAAATTTTTTCTCTTTGAAATTTGATGGGAATTGCAAAATTCTAGGCCAGGTCTGAACAGGCAATCTCATTATTAAAGGGTCTAGAGTTTTAAATTACATGCTTGTTTAATTGAGAAATTCATTATTCAGAACCGGCTTAAAGCAGCTGTTCCAACTTGACGTTTCCTTACCTGAAACGAACCCTATTCCAATTTAATACTCCAAAATTAATATTTCAGCGTCATGTTTTTGTCTTACGGTTGTTAGCAGCTTAACTGGCAAAATAGCTTTTAAATTGCAAAAAATGTTAGATTCCAATATATTAGTTACGGAGGTTATATG
>CAYNLJ010000230.1:0-4143 GCA_964398005.1 uncultured Caldithrix sp.
GACAACACCAGCTGCAAATCATCTTTCTTATTTTCTGTTAAAGAGGGCAAAAAGGGCAGCGGTGAAGGCAGGTAGCCACTTTTGTAAAGCGGCTCACTCCAGCGCAGTTCGCCTCTGAAACCAGCATCCTTAATGTAACCAGCCCAGGCCAGGCCCAGTGTTTTGCGTTTGTGCTGGCTACCGACTAAAAAGTAGAGATCATATTCTCCGCTGTGTGTTGCCCACATGAAGGCTGCGGTCTGTTTTTGGGGTGATCTGGCCGGTTGGTAGGCCACTTCGATTCTGGAGAGCGTACCGGTAAAGTATTGCCAGCGGATGGCATCGGCTCCCGGATGTTCTTCGTAATCAAAATCAAGTATGGACAAGGGATTGAACAGATCAATGATGTTCCAGACCAGACTGGTGCCCCAGGCAATGCGTTGCCGGCCGACCGTCAGCTGCCATTTTTCGGCCATGTAATCAACGTTTAAACGATCCAATTCCAAATAACTAAATGTGGCTTTTGTGTTGATTATTTTCCAGCCTAAATCTGTTAACGGGTAGTGGTGAATCAATTGGTCTTTTAAATCAGGGAATTGTTTGATGGACTGGGCGTAAAGTGTACGCCAGCGCGTTTCCAAAGTTAGCGTTAGATTGGAAGTAAGGAAAAGTTTGCTGTTTAAACGACTGTGTAACAAATGATCGTTAAACCGATCCTCTGAAAAGGGCAATTTGGCATTGGAATAAAGATATTTCAAATAACCGGAAAAGCTAAAATCCATTGCTTCCGCAGGTTTATGCAAAATAAAGAAGCAGATTAAAAGACAGCTTAGCGCTTTTAACATCCTTGAAGCCATAACATTACTCGCTACAAATCATTTAGTGTTTTGATCAGAAACTACTGCGCCATCTCGCAGGGTAACGACCCGTCGTGCTCTTTTGATGACGCGGGCATCGTGCGTGGAAAAAATAAAGGTCATGTTGAATTTCTGATTGAGGTTTTCCATCAAATCCAACAGATCGTCAGCCGATTTGGAATCCAGATTGGCAGTGGGTTCGTCGGCTAAAACGAATTCCGGTCGGGAGGCCAGCGCACGGGCTACCGCCACGCGTTGCTGCTGCCCACCGGAAAGCTGTCCGGGGCGGTTGTGCAATCGGTCGCCCAGACCAACGGCTTCAAGTAATTCACGAGCCCGTTGTTGTCGTTCTTTTTTGGGCACCCCCTGCAGCAACATGATGAATTCCACATTTTCCAGCGCGGTAAAAACAGGAATCAGGTTGTAAGCCTGAAAGACAAAACCAATGTGGTGCAAACGATATTCTACCAATCGGCTGCCTTTTAAATCGGCCAACTTAACTCCATCCACCACGATCTGGCCATCGCTGGGCTTGTCGAGGCCACCAATCATATTTAAGAAGGTCGTTTTCCCGGAACCGGAAGGCCCGACAATGGCTGTAAATTCACCTTTCTCAAACTCCAGCGAAACGTTATTCAAAGCCTGAACAGGCACGGCTGTGGTATTGTAAATTTTAGTCAGATTTTCAACTTTAATCAGCGCCATTGAATATCTCCTTGAATTTAAATCTTTAAGCTGTAAAGGTTAAAATGTCCAGCTGCTTTAAATCGAATTAATTTCAATAAACCCCTTTTCAATTTTTCATCTTTCATCTTTAATCTTTAATCTTGTTCAGACCGTTCGAATCGCTTTGGCCGGTTCCAGACGAATGGCCTTAACGGCCGGCATTACGGCTGCCAGGTTAGCCGTTAACACAATCAAGAAGGTTAGTACCAGGTACATTTCCTTAGGCAATGTAGGGTACAGAATGGAACTGGAACCAAAGGATTCCAGACTGGCCTGAAAAATAGAAAGATTAATGCCGGAATGATAAGTTAGTTTTAAAGTCAAACCGCCAATCACAATCCCCACCAGGCCACCGGTAAAGGAAAGCAGCAAACTTTCCAGCAGAATCATGCTAAAAACCCGGCTCTTTTTCATGCCAATGGCCATCAGCATGCCCAGCTCACGCACGCGATCCACGACGGACATCAACATAGTGTTTGTAATGCCAAACAATACCGCAAATAAAATGAAGGCCAGAAAAAAGTAAGTGTAAAGAATCATTAAATCGGAAATGAAGGCGGTTTCCGGCGAACGCTCCTTCCAGGATTCAACCTTCAAATCCGGAAATAGTTGTTTGATTTGATCAGTCTTACTTTGTAAAAGATTTGCATCATTAAGTCGAATGGCGATTTCATGAAAAACAGGTTCCGTAGCCAATGATTCGAACAAAAAGTCAGCCGGTAAAAAGACGTTCATTTCATCAAATTGAGAAGACTCGGTTTTGTAAATGCCTTGCACACGACAGGCCACATTGATTAATTCGCCCTGTAAACCTTCAAAACCTAAAACAAGCTTGGAGTGCAAACGCAAATTAAGGCGTTGCGCTAATTTTTGGCCAATTAAAATGGCATTCTTCCGTTTTGAGTTAAAATAATCGCCCTGTTTAATCCGTTCAAATAAGCGCGTTACCTTTTTTTCCTGTTCAGGGTAGATGCCGGTGATTTGCACCGGGTAAGATGAGGTTGCAGAAGAAGCCATGCCTAAAAAACGCGTTCTTGTTGTAACACCGGTGACTCCATCAATAGTTTTCAATTGCTGAAGAATCTTTGGGACATCGGGAAGGAAACGACGAATGTCTTTATTTTCATCATATTTGGGATGATGGATCTGAATGTGGCCCAAATCCCGGTCGATGGCCGATTTAACCATGGAATCGCCCATGGCAACCATTAAGCCACCGGAGAACAGGCCTCCCCACAAACCAAAGGCGATGGCCAGAATGACGATTAAGCTACGTGTTTTATTACGCCAGATATTTTTCCAGGCCAGGGCTAAAATCATTTCATCCTCCTTTCAGGACCTGAGCGCTTTGTCTGGTTCAAGCTTTTTAATGAAAAAGATGGGGTAAGCAAAAGTAGCCAAAGCAATCAAAAAGACCACCAGTGCCTGATTGAAGAAAATCGTTGGATCGGTACTAAAATTGAACACAGGCTCAATGCCCAAAGCGTCAAAACTGCGGGCGGCCTCACCGGTAAACCGAATCGGATGATTGGCAAAGTAAAGGACAATTGGCAGGGCACCTAAAATACCGGTCAATGCGCCGATCAAAGAGATAAAAACAATTTCGGCGAAAGTAACGATGAGCAGTCGTACTTTTTTCATGCCCACTGCGATTAAAATGCCAAATTCACGCACACGTTCATTGATCATCATGACAATGGTACCAAACACACCAAAAGCAATGACCACATAAAGAATGGCTAACATCAGCATGCCGGAGATGTTGTCAAATTGAATGCTTTGATGCAGTTCCGGCAGCATGGTGGGCCAGTCAATGACCCGATAGTGGGGCGGAATGAGGCCGGCAACTTTTTGTTTAACACCATTTAAATGACGATTTTCATCAATCATAATGGCAACCGATGTCAGACGGCCGGGCATTAGAAAGATATCCTGAGCGGCCTG
This sequence comes from uncultured Caldithrix sp., assembly GCA_964398005.1. GTDB lineage: Bacteria > Calditrichota > Calditrichia > Calditrichales > Calditrichaceae > Caldithrix. Next base: position 3,507 of record CAYNLJ010000230.1, read on the forward strand.
CAGGGGAATGTAGACCATGGAATTGTTCAATTCGCGAATCGGGTATTTGATGATGCCTTTTACCGGCAGCAGGGCTGCGGCAATTTGACCGTGGTAAGCCTGACCATAAAGCACCAGGCTATCGCCTAATGAAAGTCCCAACATTTGGGCCAGTCCTTCACTCACCAGAGCCGCGTAATCATTCGGGTTTAAATATTCACCTGAAATTAGACGGGTTTTTAAATTGGTAACCTGATTTTCATTTTCGGGATCAATACCAACGATTTGCCCGACGCGCGTGGTGCTTCCAAAAGAGAGTAGGGTAAAGGCTTCCAAACGGGGCGCCAGACCAAGAACATTGTTTACCTGTTTTAGACGGGAGAAATCCAGACTATCCTGTAAAATCGAATTTTCCAGTGAACGCTTTTCCCAGTAAAGTTTATTCTGGATTTGTAAATAGCCGTTGTAAAAGCGAGCCGTGGAATGGATCATATAATCGTAAGAGCCAAGTTGCATGGAACGCGTGGAAATGGCCGTGATTACGGCAAAAAAGACGGATGCCAAAGCGATTAAGGTTCGCCTTTTGTTGCGCCAGATATTCCGCCAGCTGAGATCAAGGTACATTTTATTCCTTTCTTCCTCTCATCAATTTTTTAGG
>CAYNLJ010000231.1:0-4143 GCA_964398005.1 uncultured Caldithrix sp.
GTCAGCAGTACTGGCAGGACTTACAGGACTGGCCGGCCGATCTGGGCGCGCCATATTATGACCGAAACCAGAATGGACATTATGACCCTGATTATGATGAACCCGGCTACCTGGGATCAGATCAGTTAATTTGGTATGTAGTGAATGATCTTAATGCTGCTAAAACCAAGAGTCTATTTGGATGTTTACCAATGGGTCTGGAAGTTCAGGTTACTGTCTGGAGTTACAAAGTTGGTCTAAGTTCGGTTATTTTCAGACGCTATAAATTTGTAAATAAGTCCGGTTATTCTATTGATTCCATGTTTGTTGGTCAATTTGCCGAAAGTGACTTGGGTGATTTTAGAGATGACCTTGTGGGTTGTGATTCTACGCTTGGTTATGGTTTTAGTTACAACGGATCTGAATTTGATGAAGTTTTTGCTAATTTTGGTATGAGTGCGCCGGCATTGGGTATTGTTTTATTACAGGGGCCAATCGTACCACAATCAGGTGCATTGGCAATTCAAGATCTTCAAAATATTTTAAACTACAAAAATCTGCCAATGACCGGTTTCTGGTATCATGCAACAGGTGGGGGTACTCCGTATGCTGACATGGGAATCTATGAAGGTGCTTTAGATATTTATGCCCAACTGCAAGGAAATATAGAATTTTTTGATTTTACCGGGGAAATAATACCATTTGTCAGAGGAGATATTGAAGGCCTAATTTCCAGCCCCTGGCCATTGGCAGGTGATCCCCTAACAGGTCAGGGGGATATTGATGGTAAAGATTATAATATGTCCCCCGGAAATCGGGCTTTTATGGTAAACACAGGCCCTTTTTCCTTGCAGCCCGGCCAGTCGCAGGAAATCATTTACGCTTATGTGGCGGCTTACTCCACGGGTAACCAGCTGGATGCGCTGGCCAATTTGCAAAAAATGATTCCCACCGTAAAAAAAGCCTATCAGGAATTTTTGAACTTTGAACCGCCCGTTGGTCCGAGGAAATCCACAAAACCGGAAATTTCGGATTCTTCCGGCGTCGACTATTTTCTTTTAGCAGAGGGTTACCCCAATCCCTTTAGCCAAAATGTCAAAATTAAATTTCGCCTTTTGAATCAGATGGACATTCGCCTGGAGGTCTTTAACAGTGCCGGGCAACGGGTTAAAACCATTTACCAGGGTCCTCTTTCCAAAGGCATTCACGATTTGCAATGGGATGGCACCAATCAATCCGGCAGCCGTCTGCCTTCGGGAGTCTATTTTATTCGCTTAAAGCACGGCCCTTTAATGCGCTGGAAAAAGATCATCATGTTGAAATAAGTTAAAGATCAGGTAAAATTTTGAAATGAGGAGGCAAGCATGAAGCCTCAAAAATTTTCAGTGTTTTTCTTTTGCCTGTTCATGATTTGCAATACTCTTTCTGCAACATCTTTATCCGAAACGCTCAAGAAATATGGCCTGATGCATCTTAACGAATGGATCATGTATTATCCATTTGATTGGCTTGGCGTGATAACCTATCCGGGAACCTCTCCCGAAGGCGGGGCATTTTTTCCTGTCCAGGGCGGCCTCATGGTTATGGTAGATGGCCTGGTTTGGGCTGGATTTGTGCAGGATGGCAGACACCCTGCTTTACAGGCGGGAGGCAGTTATTTCAGGTCCGGCGTACAGCCTGGTTGGATTATTGAACAAGGGAGTACCGGCCGGGCTCCCCGGCCAGTTGAACTTGAAAATGAAAAGGTGCGCATGTACCGCTGGCGCAAGGATTTTTTTAAGGTCAATGAAGATGAATTGAGAAAAGAAGTCGCCTTATTGCTTACAATTCCGGAGGACTCGGTCACTGAGGCCCAAATCGACACATTGCGTCAGCAGTACTGGCAGGACTTACAGGACTGGCCGGCCGATCTGGGCGCGCCATATTATGACCGAAACCAGAATGGACATTATGACCCTGATTATGATGAACCCGGCTACCTGGGATCAGATCAGTTAATTTGGTATGTAGTGAATGATCTTAATGCTGCTAAAACCAAGAGTCTATTTGGATGTTTACCAATGGGTCTGGAAGTTCAGGTTACTGTCTGGAGTTACAAAGTTGGTCTAAGTTCGGTTATTTTCAGACGCTATAAATTTGTAAATAAGTCCGGTTATTCTATTGATTCCATGTTTGTTGGTCAATTTGCCGAAAGTGACTTGGGTGATTTTAGAGATGACCTTGTGGGTTGTGATTCTACGCTTGGTTATGGTTTTAGTTACAACGGATCTGAATTTGATGAAGTTTTTGCTAATTTTGGTATGAGTGCGCCGGCATTGGGTATTGTTTTATTACAGGGGCCAATCGTACCACAATCAGGTGCATTGGCAATTCAAGATCTTCAAAATATTTTAAACTACAAAAATCTGCCAATGACCGGTTTCTGGTATCATGCAACAGGTGGGGGTACTCCGTATGCTGACATGGGAATCTATGAAGGTGCTTTAGATATTTATGCCCAACTGCAAGGAAATATAGAATTTTTTGATTTTACCGGGGAAATAATACCATTTGTCAGAGGAGATATTGAAGGCCTAATTTCCAGCCCCTGGCCATTGGCAGGTGATCCCCTAACAGGTCAGGGGGATATTGATGGTAAAGATTATAATATGTCCCCCGGAAATCGGGCTTTTATGGTAAACACAGGCCCTTTTTCCTTGCAGCCCGGCCAGTCGCAGGAAATCATTTACGCTTATGTGGCGGCTTACTCCACGGGTAACCAGCTGGATGCGCTGGCCAATTTGCAAAAAATGATTCCCACCGTAAAAAAAGCCTATCAGGAATTTTTGAACTTTGAACCGCCCGTTGGTCCGAGGAAATCCACAAAACCGGAAATTTCGGATTCTTCCGGCGTCGACTATTTTCTTTTAGCAGAGGGTTACCCCAATCCCTTTAGCCAAAATGTCAAAATTAAATTTCGCCTTTTGAATCAGATGGACATTCGCCTGGAGGTCTTTAACAGTGCCGGGCAACGGGTTAAAACCATTTACCAGGGTCCTCTTTCCAAAGGCATTCACGATTTGCAATGGGATGGCACCAATCAATCCGGCAGCCGTCTGCCTTCGGGAGTCTATTTTATTCGCTTAAAGCACGGCCCTTTAATGCGCTGGAAAAAGATCATCATGCTCAAGTAAATTTGTTTCTTTAAGAATTTTTTAACAATTTATGGTCATCTATGGGTTTTAATTAAAACAGGAGCAACATCATGAAGAAGATGACCGAAAAGTTTTTGCTGGATGCCTTCGCCGGGGAGTCCATGGCGCACATGAAATACCTGGCTTTCAGCGAAATTGCCGAACGGGAAGGGTTTAAGGGCGTAGCCAAGCTTTTCAAAGCCATAGCTTACGCCGAACAGGTGCATGCCACCAATCACGCCAAAGAACTGGGTCTGCTTGGTAAGACGGCGGACAACATTCAGGCTGGTATTGATGGCGAGCATTTTGAGATTACCGAAATGTATCCTGCTTATGCAGCTGTGGCCAAACTGCAGGAAGAAAAAGGTGCGCAACGTTCCATCCATTACGCCGAGGAAGCCGAAAAAATCCACGAAGAACTGTACAAACTGGCCCTGGAACAGGTTTCCAAAGGCGTGGATTTTGATGTAGAAGATGTCTACATTTGTCCGGTTTGCGGCCATACGCACATTGGTAAGCCAACCGAACGCTGTCCGGTTTGTAATTTACCTGCTGAAAAGTACGTTAAGTTTTAAGAAAAATCCTCACCAATGTAAAAAATCCCCGCCAGAGAGATTACTTTGGTGGGGATTTTTATTTTGCAGTTAAATTCTGTAAACCTATTTCAGGACTTGACATTTGACAAAGTTAGAAGTTTGAAGTGTGAAGGGTGAAGTTAGAAGCTTGAAAAATGATGGTAATTTGGAATTGGGGATTGGGTATTAGCTGTTGAAGCCATTCAACATTCAAAACACAAAATTCAAAATTTCTAAGTGCCTTCTTGGTGTTTTTTGTTTTGTAGGACTTCCAATTAGTGGGGTTCGGTTTGCTTACCGGCAAAAAAACAGTCCAGCTCACAAAATTCACAGGTTTCAACCGTAGAGCAGTCATAAATAAAACGATCAAGCGCTTTTCGAAAATCATTGGCTATTTTTTGATTGGAAAGATAAAA
>CAYNLJ010000232.1:0-4137 GCA_964398005.1 uncultured Caldithrix sp.
TTCAGAAATTGAGGAAAAGGAATCGAAAATTGAACTTCCTGAGGTGGAAGAGGAAACGGAAAAGCTGGAAATTGATTTTGAAAACGTTGAAGAACCAGTTATGGAAGAAAAAATTGAGGAAGAAAAACCAGAAGAAAAAGTAGAACGCATTGGCGCGCCTACCGTTTTGGTGATTGATGACAGCATTGTCATTCGAAAAATGATTGAATTGGCTTTAGAAGGCGAAGATTTTATTCTTGAATCTGCTACAAGTGGCAAAGAAGGCTTGAGTAAGCTTGATGAAATAAAGCCTGACGTGGTTATTTTGGATTTAATGTTGCCCGATATTAATGGCATAGACCTGTTAAAAACGGTAAAGGCTTCTCTTTCTATTCCGGTAATTATGCTTTCCGGTAAAGACTCACCTCAGATGATTGAAAAAGCCAAGGCAGAAGGGGCCGATGCCTTTTTACCTAAACCGTTTAGAGATGAAGAATTGGTCAAGACTATTCATGAATTAGTGAAAAAATAAAAATAAAGTGAATGCATATGGAAAACGAAGCTCGTGTTTCGCTTATCAAACTTGCAGATCAATATTTTGCAATTGAGATCAAGTACATCCATGAGGTATTGCCTCTGCCGCAAATTACACCGATTCCAAATGTGGAAAAGCAGTTTTTGGGCGTCTTTAATTTACGAGGCAAAATTGTACCCTTAATCGATATCAGCCCGGTATTAAAATTGAAACCGATGGACACAAAGCCGGAATATTTTATCGTTTATTGTGTAGTGAACGGAAAATATGCAGGGCTTTTGGCCGAAAAAGTATTGGAAATGCGTGATCTGGAAACCGAACAGTTACATGTCCCAGGTACGGAAGTAAATCCGGATTTATTACCATACATTTCAGCGATTTATGAAGATAGCCAATATGGAGTGATCTATGTGCTGGACATGGTATCTGTTTTTGAGTCTGCAGAAGTAAATAAATACCGGTTTGAGTAACTTTCCGGGGCTTAATGCTGCCCGTCTTAACCTGATGAGGGCTTTATGAAAACAGACATTAAATACCTGTTTTTACGTCTCAGTCTCATTGTGATTGCCATCTGTCTGGTGGCCTTTTTTGGAGCAGTTTTGCTGCAAAAAGAGACAGTTCTGGATAAAATCATTCTGAATCAATCAAAGCAGATGTCATTAATTGGCAATGCGTTTGTTTATAATGTGAAGCCGGATTCTATCCAGCAGGCGGATGAAGATCAACTGGAACTATTGATCAAAAGGTTCCGGTTAAATTTAAAATTAGCCAGTTATTACACTTTTAAAGTGATTCAGATTGAAAACACACATACAAAAGTTATCTATGATGAAAAGAATCCTCAGGCAGGTGGCAGAGATTTTGATCTCTGGAAGGAGATGAATGAAGCACTACAGACCAATCGCCAAACTTTTCATTTAACGGAAGAATCAGACCAAACGATCTTCACCTTAATTCAGCCGATTCAGATTAAAAATACCATGACCAATCGCCTGATTTTAATCAATTGCGATTTGAATCAGTTTAAAGAACAGGGTTTTAAAGGGTTGAGATTTCATGCTTTGGGTGCATTGGGAATTTGGTTGCTGTTAGAATTATTTATTTTCATTCTCCTTAAACCCGTTGATGACATGGTCGGTTATTTCCGTGCATCTTTTAAACGATTAAAAGAAGGAAAAACGATTTTAGAACCGGAAACAGGTTTAAAGTATTTCCGTGAGGAACAACAGCTATTAAAGGATGCTTCGCGCAAATTGGTAAAGGTAGAAGAAGCCAAGCTGGGTCGAACAGAAGAACAGAAACAGATCAAGGAGTTTTTGAGGATTGTTACGGCAGCCGCAGAAGGTGATTTTACGGTCCAGGCCAGTGTTACGGCTGATGCCCTGGGAGCGCTTTCCGATTCATTCAACCTGATGATTACTGATTTAAGTGATTTGATCAGAGATGTAAAAAAGGCGGCTTCCCAGGTAGCCGATTCAACGGAGAACATCTTATCTAATATCGAAGACATGGCTCGTGGAGCGGCGGATCAGGCAACGCAAACAGAGAACATTAGTCATCTGGCCCAGGAAATGAATGAACTGATCGTGGATACCAGTAAAAGTGCTCAGGAATCGGCCAAAGCGGCTCAGGAAGCTCGAAAAGTGGCGGAAAAGGGCCAACAGGTAGTGCAAAAGGCCATTGAGGGAATGCACAATATTCGCCATTCGGTTAGAGAAACGATGAGGCAGGTGCGCTTTTTGGACGAAAATTCGGTGCGTATTGGCGAAATTTCAGATTTTATTGCAGAGATTTCCAGCAGAACCAATCTGTTGGCCTTAAATGCTTCCATAGAGGCGGCACGGGCCGGAGATGCGGGACGTGGGTTCAGCATTGTAGCCGAGGAAATTCGCAACCTGGCCGAAAGTACTAACACCTCGGCTGAGGAGATTTCAAAATTAATTGAAGGCATTCAGAACAGTATCTCCTTAACCCTGGCCAATATTGAGACCGGAAACAGTGAAGTAACGGCCGGAGTGCAACTGGTTGATCAGACCGGCGAAGCTTTGAAAGAGATCCTGGAAAAAGTCGAAATTTCTTCTTCTGCTGCCTCGGATATTTCGGTTGCTACCGAAAACCAAACAAAATTCAGCCAACAAATTACATTGGCTTTGGAAGAAATAGCAGGAATTGCTAAAACAACTGCCGATCGTGCACAGCAGTCCAGACAGGCTGCTCAACAATTGGAAGCTTTGTCCAAAGAATTAAACAAAGCCGTGGAAAAATTTAAGTTGAGTAACAACGGAGCAAGGCAATGATTGACTCTAATAAAACCATCTCGTTTAACACCTTTTTCTTCCTGGAATTCATGAAAAAAGTAATTGAAAAGACTAGCGGAATGTTCGATCAAAAGGCTACCCAATTCTTGCAGACACTCGAGTTTAATATCCGACAATCGGAAGATCCCATTGAAATCCTGGAAAAGATGGCAAAGTATCCGCAAACAAATGAGATGACCATCTTTTTATTTGATATGCTCAATCGGCTGGAAAAAATTAAACCGGAAAAAGCAATGGACAGCCTGAATGAGTCGGTAGAAGATTTCTTTAACCTTCTGTCGCTGATGATGGAAGATGAAGAAGTCATTAACGGGCTGGAGGAAGTACAGGGGATTTTCACGGCCGTTCCTTCCCAACCGGCTGAAGAGGAACTTGCGAAAACTGTGGAAGAAGAACCCTTGCTTAGCTTTAATGAATTTTACACTACCCATGTTCGCGAAAAAATCATGCAATCATTTCCTGACACTACCCAAAGGGAGATGGAGTTATTACTCAATACACTGCTTCAAAATTTGCATAAAGAGGGCAGTTGGTTGTCTGTTATTAAGCCCTTGATGCAAGAGCTTGAAGAAGTGTTTCCTTCGGATTTGAGCAAATCACCAGCCAGCCAACTGATGGACCTGGCCAATGAGCGCATCCCGCAAATCGTAAAACATATGGACGATCTTAAAACAAACCATGCTGAATTGGTTGAATCCATTTTAAGCTCCGGAAACATTCCGGTAGAAGAAGAAAAAGGTGAACAAACGATTGATGATCTGTTAAAAGCCTACTTCTACTCCGAAGTCGAAGACCATGTCCAAACTCTGGAAAAATTCATTTCCCAGCCTTTAAATAGTGATTCCTTTACTCACCTGGTAAAAAGCCTGAGATCGTTAAAAGAATTGAGCATGATCCACGGTTACAGTGGTATTGAGTTTTATTGTGACAATTTGATTAAGATGTTGCGAAAAAATCAGGAAGCGATATTGAACAGGCCGCAAGGGGTTCAAAAAGTATTAAAAGAAATGTTTGCAGTTTTGAAAGACGTTGAACATTTTGAATCCAAACTGACCACTGAAGAACAACTGGATCGGGTAAATAACTTAGAACAGGCTTTGAACCAGGCATTAACCGAAGAAGAAGTGGCAGCACAGCCGGAACCCAGGGAAGAAATGGAGGTGGAAGAACCGGCAGAAGCTCTGGTCTCATTAGATGATGGTCCTCAAATCCATCAGATTTTCAAAGATTTATGTGACAAACTAACAGAACGTCTGAATCCTTTTGTTGAAGAGACTAATGAAAAGCTTTTTGTAGATGCACTGG
>CAYNLJ010000233.1:0-4120 GCA_964398005.1 uncultured Caldithrix sp.
AACACTGGTGGGAATTTGAAAAACAGGACACTTACCCGGCACCCGGACACAGCAAGGCACGTTTTTTCAGAAATCAGGAAAAATTAAAAGATTTACGCATTGAGAAAGACCTGAACAAAGCCTTAAAAGATGCCGAAGCGGTTGTTTTCGCTGTGCGGCACAAACACTACCTTGATCTTGAACCCGATGAAGTCGTCAAGGCCATTGGTCACCCGGCGGCCATCATTGATTGTTTTGGCATTTTGAGCGATGATAAAATCAAAAGGTATTTCGAATTGGGTTGTGAAGTGAAAGGACTGGGCCGTGGACACATTCAAAGAATTAAAGATCAGGTACGCAAAGGGACGGGCAAAAATTAGAGTTTGAGCATCTGGCAATAACGGCGTTTTTGATTTCTAAAGATGGTTGAATAGGTTGTAGCGCGACTCTCTGAGTCGCGTTGAACCGAAGGTTCAATCAAAATTCAAACGTAACGCAAGCTTCAGCTTGCGCCTTGCACCATGGGGGGCATCGCATAACGGTAGACGCAGACGCAAAAATGTTAAGAGTTGAAGAGTTCAGAGTTAAGAGGCTTTGGAGTGCATCGATTGTGTCGTTGCGTTTGATGAAAAACTAATGAATCAAAACATTTATCTGTGTTAATCAGTGGCCCCAAAACCGGTAGCCGCAGGCTTTACGCCTGTTCCTTTGTAACTCAAACTTTAGTTTGAGCCTGATACTCTGTCAAGTAGCACCCCCTAACGGCAACTGCTGGCTTTCTCCCTGCGAGAATGGGATTTACAGTTGGTTCATCTTAGATGAACCATTATTGTAGAATTGGAAAAATTAAACCATTCAGACATCTTCGCAGAAGATGAACAACCGGTATTTAAGGGCAGGTGCGAGGTATGCCTCGTTCTTGCAGTCTAACCAGGAATCGGGATTTCTGCTACGCTTCATCCGGCTGACACTGTTCAGACGCGTCTTTCGGGCTGCCGGCGCAATCTCCAGACTACCCTTCCTGTGACAAAAAACCTTCTCTGCTGATTGAAATTTTTCATCAAATTCTTTAGTTTAACTTCCTTTAAATTTATTTGAGCAACTTAAAACAGGATTTAACGATGGACAAACGCCTGAAAACGGTTGCACTACCAAAAGAACATGGATCCTGGGCACTAACCTTTGAACCATTAATTCTGGCTCTGATCGTCGGCTATTCCCGCCCGGGTCTTATTCTGTTTTTCGGTGCCGCATTTGCTTTTTTGGCCCATCAACCGGCACGCATTTTATTGACTAAAAATAATCACCATAAATTAGCCATGACTTTACTGTTTGCCTATGGCATTCCAGCAGCCGTTTTCCTGTTCTTTTTCTTACGCCTGGTTTCTCTGTCTACAGCTTGTCCTCTGCTGATTGCTCTGGCCCTGATGTTTATCTATCTGATTTCAGCATATTTTAAGCTGCATCGTGAGTTGATTACCGAACTGATCGCTTCAGTGGCCATGGGCCTGATTGCTCTCTCCATCGTGTTAAGCAGTGGTTGGGATTGGCCAAAAGCTTTACCCTTCTTAATTTTACTTTATCTGCGCAGCCTCTCCACCACCCTTTACGTTCATTATCGCTTAAAATTAGAACGCAAACTGCCCGTTTCAACCTTTTGGTCTGAAATTTGGCAGGTACTGACCCTAATGATTGCCTTTTTACTGTTTTTCAAATCCAGTCTGCCCTGGCCGGCCTTTTTGAGCATCTTGATCTTAGGTATTCGCGGGATTTACGGACTCTCCACCTGGCGCAAGCCAATGACAGTTAAACAAATTGGCCTGGCTGAATTTTTTTATGGATTAATATTTGTAATTTTTTCTGCTTTCGGCTATCTATTATGATAATTAGAGAATAGCTAACTTTGCTGATAATTTTAAATGAGCCTATCCGGAAATACTTACAAATATTTCCATTATCAGAGTATTAGTAACGGAGAGTCAAATAACCGGTATGCCAATTCAATGGTTAAACTAATCAGACTATTTCCAATTTTATTCTGTATAACTTTCCATACCAATTAAAGTATTGGAGTCTCTTCTTCATTTCAGATTCCAGATATGAGGTAAAACAAACTTAACCAACAAGGTAATCAGGATCGAGCCGATTAAATTTAAGATGACACCTATTTTCGCCATTTGGGGAATGGTCAGGTAACGGCTGCCAAAGACAATGGCATTGGGCGGCGTAGCTACAGGTAACATAAAGGCGTAACTGGCAGCCACACCAGCCGGAATAATGAGTAAAAAGGGATGCACATGCATAGCAATGGCCACACTACCCATTACGGGAATGATGATCGCCGCTGTAGCGGTATTGGAAGTGACCTCTGTAAGTAACATGCTTAAAATAATAACCAGAAAAATAATCAGCATAATGTTCATGCCCTGCAAAATAGCTAATTGTGTGCCAATCCATTTAGCCAACCCACTAACATCAAAACCTTTGGCCAAAGCCAGTCCTCCGCCGAACAAAAAAATCACATCCCAGGGCAGGCGCACGGCCGATTGCCAGTCCAGTACAAACTCCCCTTTTTGCCAGTCCACAGGAATCAGAAAAAGTGCAATGGCACCGGCCATGGCAATGGTAGCATCATGAATAGTAACCGGCCCTAAATGGACGAAACCACGACTGATCCACAAAGCAGCGACAATCGCAAAAACAACAAGCACCAAACGTTCCGCTTTTTTCATCTTTCCTAATTTTTTTAGCTCAGATTCAAGCAGTTCCTTTCCGCCGGGTAGGCGATCAACTTCGGGACGCGAAGCAAATCGCGTTAAATAGAACCAGGCCACAAATAACATGATGACAGCCAATGGAACACCAAACAACATCCACTGGGCAAATTTGATCTGGAAATGGTAAGTTTGTTCCACAAAACCAACTAAAATGGTGTTAGGCGGCGTACCAATAATAGTGGCCACACCTCCAATGGAAGCTGCGTAAGCAATCCCCAACATCAAAGCTGTGCCGAACCGGAAATTTGGAGGTGTCGTATTAATTTCATAATCTCCGCTTTTTTCAATAAAATCAACCGTTTGCTTAATAACCGCCAGACCAATTGGCACCATCATCATGGTCGTGGCAGTGTTACTAATCCACATTGAAAGGAACCCGGTGGCCACCATAAATCCCAGGATTATCCGGTTACTGCTAAAACCGACCAGTTTAATGGTGTGCAGAGCCACACGTCGGTGCAAATCCCATTTTTCCATGGCAATGGCAATTAAAAAACCGCCCATGAATAAAAAGATCAGATGATGCGCATAAGGAGCACTGGCTTCTTTTGCGCTTAAAACTCCAAGTCCCGGAAATAAAGCTAATGGTAACAAGGCTGTAGCCGGAATGGGAATAGCCTCGGTAATCCACCAAATCGTCATGAGACTGGCCACTGCGGCCACTTTGACAGCCTCGGGTTGCAAAGAACTTTCACCGGGCAAAAAGATTAAAATTAGAAGAAAAAAAAGGGGACCTAAAAAGAAACCGATTTTCTTGCGTCGCTCCAGCATCAGAAACTCCTCAGGATAATGCACCTATTTACAGATATTTACTAAATTAAATCATTCTTTTCAAATTAAATACTTCTTTTTCCCAGGAGATTAAGTTTAAATTTTTGGATATTTGATTTTCCAAAGAATAGAGTGAAGTTTGAAAGGTAACATGACTTTTGCGAAGAATTTTGCGGGTTAAAATAGGTTGGCAGAAGAGTAATTCAATTGAAGTGTAAATTGTAAATTAGGAGATATTAACATTGATTTAAATTTGACGGCTGAAGATCATTAAAATCTGCCCATATCAGGTGATTTATTTTTCTTTAGAATAGGAATAAAAATTTGGAAATTGAGGTTTAATCTTGTAGTTTAAAAAACAATTGTTTTAAAGTAATTTTTAGGAGTTTTTAAATGCAGATTACAGACAACAAGGTTGTGTCTATCCACTACACCCTCAAAAATGATGCGGGTGAAGTTCTGGATAGCTCAGTCGGTCAACAACCCTTAGCTTACCTGCACGGCAGGAAAAATATTATTAGCGGTTTAGAAAATGCTCTCACCGGTAAAAACGTTGGTGACAAATTTCATGTGGATGTTCCACCAGAAGAAGC
>CAYNLJ010000234.1:0-4118 GCA_964398005.1 uncultured Caldithrix sp.
CGTTTTAAATTTCGCAATAATTGGTACAAAGGGAAAATAATTTTTCGCCTTTCTGATCAGCAGACCATTTTACTGATAAATCAAATCGACCTGGAAGAATACCTGAAAGCCGTTTTAGTCGGCGAAATGCCCTCCAATAAAGAAGAATATCTGGAAGCTTTAAAGGCCCAGGCCATTTGCGCCCGGACCTACGCCTTAAACCGCATGGAAAAGAACAAAAACAAACCTTTTCATGTTTACGCCGATGTTCGTGATCAGGTTTACACCAGTCTTGAACGACGCACGCGTCTTGCTGACCAGGCGGTTGATGCGACTCGTGGGGTGACTCTCATGTTTAACGGAAAATTGGCTGAGGTTTATTTTCATTCGACCTGCGGAGGCATTTTGGAAGACATCCGCAATTACTGGAGCAGCGGCCCCGCCGTTTCTTACCTGTCCAGCCGCAAAGACGTGATTGGTGATAAATTTGCCTGTGCTCCTTCACCTCATTTTCGTTGGCAAAAAACCTTTTCTTTTGAGCAAATCGATTCGCTTTTTCAAGCTCAATTTGGAAAGTCCTTTTTGACCAGGCAACCGCAGGACACCCTCAATCTGCTTTGTCAGTTTGATGTACTTGAAAGAACTTCCTCCGGTCGTGTCAAATCCTTAAAAATCGAATACGCCGACACCAGTGTTGTTTTGGACAATTTCGGGATTCGCAAATTTTTCACCGACCAGCAGGGAAAATCTTTACCCAGTTTACTTTTTAGATTAAGTTTGGAAAACGATTCCACCCTGGCCATCAGCGGTGGCGGCTATGGTCATGGAATTGGCTTGTGTCAATGGGGTGCGCTTAACATGTCAACCATGGGCTTTCGTTACTACGACATTCTGGTTAACCAATATTTTCCCGGTACTTATCTAAAGGAGATGTATTAATGTTTCAAAATAAATGGCTTTCTGTTTTCCTGTTAAGTTTATTCCTGTTGTTCAGCTGTCAGCCCTCTTTGCTGAAAAAATCGGAACCGCAAAAAAGTAATATTGACAGTGTCTTTTTTTACCAGAAAAAAGACGTGCCCGATCCGCTGATTGATGGATTACTGACGACCAGTGATGAACCGGTGGTTTTAAAAAAGCGCGTTGTTCCTAAAAATCAGCCGGTTAAATTTAAAGAAATTGACGGCTTTCGGGTGCAGGTGTTCGCCAGCGTTGATTCTTCAAACGCCCTTTCCGTTTTAAATAAAGTAAAACCTGTTGTAAAAGACAGTGTTTACCTGATTCATGAAAAAAATCTTTTCAAGGTTCAGGTTGGTGACTTCCCTTACCGACCACAGGCCGATTCTTTAAGAGAAGCCTTAATGCAAAATGGCTTTAACGGTGCCTGGAGTGTGCAAACCAGGATTCTCATACCCATAAAGCCTGAACCATCTTCCGCTTCAACAGAGTTACCCAAAAGCCAAAACAAAAATGTCGAAATGACTTCCGATCTTCTGGAATATTATCAGATTCAAGTTTTTGCTACTTCTAACAAAGAAAAGGCCCAAACGATTGTTGATCAGCTCTCTATGCGCTTTGAATATCCCTGTCAATTCATAGAACAAAACCAATTGTTTAAAATTATCTTGGGACGATTTGCTACCCGGGAACAGGCCGAGGAAGTTTTAAAGCAAGTTAAAGATCTTGGTTTTTCTGATGCCTGGATTGTTCACAAACCTTAGGAGGGTTCGTTATGGACAATTTTTATTTCAATTACAAAGACCTTTTTAAAGCACCCCGAATGGCTATCGGGCCGCAGAGAATTTCGCTGGCCATGCTTGGCTTAATGCTGGCCCATGTCATCTATCTCATTTTTACTTACCTGGCTATTTTAATTGGCGGGCATGGTATTGCTGAAGTCTGGACACGCATGGGGCTTTTCCCCTGTGCTTATGCCTTTTCGCTGCCCTTTTATTCCTACATCATTTACTGGATTGGTTTAATTTTAAGCGGCTATGTTTTACTGTTAATGAACACGGCTGTTTCACGGGCCGCCTACATGCACCTTCGCGAAAATCTGTTTTACACCTGGAAACAGGCCATTAAATTTACCAAAAACAAAGCCGTATCCGTGGCCGGCATTTACATTACCTTTTTATTCCTGATTTTACCATTCATTATTGGTGCCATCATCATGGCCCTAATCGGTAAAATCCCCTGGTTTGGCGAATTATTGAACTCCTTTGCAACCCTGCCCTACATTTTTGCCGGCATGGTCCTGGTATTTTTTACATTGAGTCTTTTTGTCTCTGTCTTTTTCGGTCCGGTCATTCTTTCCACCTCAGAGGAAGATGGTTTTGGTGCTGCCGTTCAATCGTTACATTTAACCTGGGGACAACCCTGGCGGTTGATTCTTTACGGCATTACCATTGCTGCGCTTGAAGTATTTGGGATTTTCTTCTTTGCTTTGGTCTTAAAAGTTGGGTTGATTATTTACTCAAATCTGTTTATGCCTTTAATGCACTCATTGGCACCAATGTTAGATAATGGCCTGCGCCTGGTGCAGATTTCCCTGGGTCAGGTTCACGACTGGATTCATAATCTGTTAGGGCAGGAAGGCTCACGCATTTTTTATCTCAAAAAGGACTATGAAGCCATTGCTTTAAATCTCCCGCTTTCAACGGCCGTGTCTTCGTACATTGTTTTCTTTTCCTTCTTGATCGCTGCTTACATGACCATCGGTTATGGCGAAGCAGTGGGCATCACCGGTCTGGTTATTGCTTATGTCATTTTTGACAAGAAGCTGACCGACACCAATCTGCTGAAAAGAAAAGACAGCGAAATTGAAGAAGAAGAGGAAGACAGCAGCCCCGCCGAAGAGGACACCAAAAATCTTTCTGAGAAGGAAGAAGAAGAGGAAAAAGACGTAGACGAATCCGAAAGCGAAGAGGAAGAAACTTCTGATTCTGAAGATAAGGAGAATGAGGAAGAAAAATAAACCCTTTTGATTTAACTTAATTCCGTCCTCTCCCTAAACCTGAACAAAAAATGCAAGGCAAGGGAGAGGATTTTTTATTTTAAAGCAGGCCAATCAAAATATTTGTTTTTGTGGTTTCATTACCTTTCTGGAATTAAAAGTTTCTAAGCAGCTGGGCAGAGAGAGGTTACGATGCCATGTCAACGTATTTAGAAAATTCAGGCATAACGATCATTTAAAAAGCTTAACATGGGAAAAATAATGGTACAACTCTGTAAATCCGATGGGGAAATGCCTAATTAAGTTAAAGTCCTAAAATTTCCTGCCACTCATTTAATAATCGTTCCGTAGTGCCGGTTTTACTCTTAACGTAACTTTCCGTTTTAGTACCAATGGATTGGGTAAGTTGCGGATCATTTATTAGCTTTTGCATGGTTTCTAAGAAATCCTCACTCTTTTCAATGACAAAGGCCCCTTGCTGCCGGGCCAGGTCTAGCGCTTCAAAGGAGTTTTTATGGACAGGGCCAAACATGACGGGAATGCCGTAAACCGCAGCCTCCATCACATTGTGAATGCCCTGCTTAAAACTGCCACCCACGTAAGCCCAGCGGGCATATTTGTACAGGTCAGCCAACACACCAACCACGTCTACGACAATGGCTCGCTCTTCATTTAACTTTTCTCTTTTTGTAAAAGTTGTTACCCCAAAAGGCTGAAAAATGTCCAGCAAAAAATTAACAAAATTTTCAGAAGGCTGATGAGGTACAGCAATCACCTTCAGTTGTGGGTACAGTTGCATCAAATGCAACAGGCCGGACTCAAGAGCTTTAAAATCTTCCGGCCAGATGCTGCCCAAAACCAAAACAGAGTCGTTTGCCCAGCTGCTTTCTATTAAATCTGTTTCCATGGCGCGTTCTTTGCGGATTAATGCCTGGTCAAATTTCGTGTCACCCATTACCTTGACAACAGGTGGTGCAAAATATTTCTTAAATCGGTCCGCATCTTCTTCACTGATGGTAAATACAGCATCCATTGCCTGGTAGGCTTCTTTCAGGAAGAAACGGTAAAGCGGGTTAAGCCTGGATGATTTTTCCGCCAGTGAACCATTTACTAAATAAACGGGTATGCTGTTTTTTTTCGCTGCCAGTACCTGCGAAGGCCAGACATCGTGTTTGGAAATGATTAA
>CAYNLJ010000235.1:0-4099 GCA_964398005.1 uncultured Caldithrix sp.
TCGAAAATTCCAAATTTAAATTAATAGAAACCGTGGCCGAACGCATCGCCGAACAGGTACTTGAACTGCCGGGCATTGAAAATGTTTTGATACGCGTACGCAAACCACATGTGCCCTTGAACGGTCTTTTGGATTGCGTAGAAATTGAAATTTTTCGAACCAGGTAAAAATGAAATATTGGATTGGCCTTGGCAGTAATTTGGGAGAACGCTTAGAAAATTTAAGATTAGCCAGGCAGGCGCTAAATCAATTCGGAACGATTCATTGCAGTTCAGCAGTATATCGTACAGCAGCCTGGGGTAAACAGGACCAGCCATTTTTTTTTAATGCCGTAGTCGTACTGGAATCCGGTTTATCGCCTTTGAGATTGCTGCGGAAAATCAAACAGACTGAGGTTCGTCTGGGAAGACAGAAAAGTGAACCCTGGGGACCGCGAAAAATTGATCTTGATATTTTGGAATGGGATGGACCACCTGTGGAGAACAGTATTTTGAAAATTCCGCATCCCTACCTGAAGGAAAGGTTGTTCGTTTTGCAGCCCATGGCCTGGATTGATCAGCAATTTACCTTTCGTTCCGGCGAAAAAATCACTACATTATTAAGGCAGTACAAAGATCGCGACGATGATTGTCAACTATTAATAGAGAAATGGTAACATGTCTTTAAAAAACTTACATTACATTGCCATCGAAGGCGTGATTGGAGCAGGGAAGACCACACTGGCCGATATGTTGTCTAAAACATTGGGTGCTCATCTTGTTTTAGAAGAATTCGAGGAAAATCCCTTTTTGGAGGATTTTTATCGAGATCCTGAACATTATGCCTTTCAGACCCAGATTTTTTTCCTTTTGAGTCGTTTCCGCCAGTTGCAGGAACTTCGGCAGGTTGATTTGTTCCGTCAAAAAGTGGTTAGTGATTACATTTTTGAAAAAGACCGCATCTTTGCCACTCTAAACCTCTCAGAAAAGGAGATGAAGTTGTACGATGGCATTGCCCGTCTCATCGAAAAGGAAGTTCCTAAACCGGATTTAGTCATATACCTGCAGGCCTCAACAAAGCATCTGATGGACAATATTAAAAAACGGGGGCGACCTTACGAGAAAAACATTTCTTATGAATATATCGATGCTTTAAACGAATTGTACAACCGTTTCTTTTTTCATTACACCAAAACCTCTTTGCTGGTAATTAATACCGATGAAATCGATTTTCAGCATAATGAAGATGATTATCGTGATATTCTTGTTCAGATTAACCAGCACACAGGTGGAACCAAATATTATGTTCCTAAAAAATCGGGTTGAACCATGTGGCGTTATATTCTCCTCTTTTTAATTGGTTATTTTTTTTATAAATTTTTTAAATCAATGGTCGAGAACAAACAAACGCCCGTCAAAGGGCAAAAAAGCGAACAGCAGCCGTTTCAAAAAAAATACAAAGATTTAATCGAAGATGCAGACTTTGAAGAACTCAATGATGACGGAGACCAATGAGGTCTCTAAAAAAATTCAAAGTTCCCTCGAACATGAAGTAAAACGCCTGAAGGCTCTGCTTAAAATATCCGATTACCTCGGCAGCACACTCGATTTGGATGAATTGCTTTATCGTATTATGGAAGTGACCCGCGAACAGTTAAACGCCGATCGCTGTACGGTTTTTTTAATCGACGAAGAACGCAAAGAATTGTGGTCCAAAGTGGCCATGGGGGTAAACCAGGAAATCAGATTCCCCATGGAAAAGGGCATTGCCGGGTATGTCGCGCGGACCGGCGAAATATTAAACATCAAGGATGCCTATGCCGACCCACGTTTTAATCCTGATGTAGATAAAAAGACCGGTTACCGAACCAGAAATCTGTTAACCATGCCCATGCACAACAAACAGAACGAAATCATAGGTGTCTTTCAGGTGCTGAATAAGAGGCAGGGCAGTTTCACAGAGGAGGATGTGGAACTGTTAAAAGCCATCGCTTTTATTGCGGCTTCGGCGGTGGAAAATGCCAGCCTGTACGATGAGTTAAATCGCTCATTTGTAAGCTTCATGGAAACCCTATCTACTACGCTGGATGCAAGGGACTACATTACTTCCGGACATTCCCGTCGGGTTACGCTTTACGCCGTTCAGGTAGCCCGCTTAATGCGGCTTTCCAAAAGGGAAATTGAATTGATCCGTTACGCTGCTTTATTGCATGACATCGGCAAGTTAGGCATTCCGGAAATTGTACTGTTTAAGAATAAAAAATTGTCCGAGGAAGAATACAACATTATTAAGCGTCATGCTGTTTTAAGTAAGAGTATTTTAGCAAAAATTCGTTTCCAGCGGCATCTCAAGGAAATCCCTCAGATCGCGGCGGCGCATCACGAAAAACTCGATGGAACCGGCTATCCCCAGGGACTGAAAGGGGACGAAATCCCCCTGGGCGGTAAGATTTTAGCGGTCTGTGATGTGTTTGATGCGCTCACTTCACGACGTCAATACAAGGATCGGATGGACATTCTGGAAGTAATGGATATTCTGGAAAAAGAAACCGGTCGTTCCTTTGAACCATTTGTGGTTTACCATTTCAAGAATATCACGCTGAATGTTTTGATTGAAATCCTTGAATTTGGCCACAAAGAAGATTTTAAAGAGGAAGATCTGAACCTACTGCGCAAATACACCCTGAAAGATTTAATCCGTATCCGCCGGCAGGGACCGGAAACGGATGAAGAGTACCAGATGTCTGAAATCTTTATGTATTACTACCAGCGTAAGTACCGGGGCGAATGACCTGCTCCTGTTCCATCTTTAACAGATGGTCATCTGCCGTCCCGAATTTCTTCCTTAAATGATTCCACCATTGATCAATATGAGGCGCCACAAAGTATGTAAAAATCGCCAGGGCAAAGCCCGCCAAAATGTCTACCACATAATGATGTCGCAAATAGACGGTTGCCAACACCAAACTGATTCCAGGAATCAACAAAACCCAGAACAGTTTTTTGCTGTATTTAAAAGCGTACATTAAGCTGATTAGGGTCACCGCACAATGAAGACTGGGAAAAGCCGCCCGCGAAGAAGAAGGATTGAGATTAATCAACTTATTCTGCATGTGTGTAATAAAACCACCGGTAAAGTCCCTCGTAAATTGGTTGGCTAACGTGAGTCGCGGTGGAGCCGCCGGAAAGAGAATGTACAGAAAATAGCCAAAATAAAAGCAGAGAATGGTGCCAATCAAAACCTTACGCATTTCCAGTGGCCGGTTCTTCACCAGCAGATAAACAACTACCACTACCGCAATGATGAAGTAATTCATGTAACTGATGCTGAAGTAGTCCGTCAACCAGGGACGGTAAAATTGTTGCGCCCAGAGAACCGGTTGCACACCAAAGAGCGCCTGTTCAATTTTAATTAAAGTATCATGAACATCATGAGGATTGACAAAGCCAATGGTATCGTGCATATTGGTGTAAATAGCAATACAAAATAAGAAGGGCATCACTTCCCTTAACCACCAGGTGTATTTCCAGAAAGGCCGGTATTTAACAAAATAGTAAAAGGCGATCATTAAGCTTAAGGTAACACCGAGTCGAATCAATCCACCGTAGTACCTCCGGGGAATATGCATCCCGGCTGCAAAAAAATAATGATTGGCTTTAATGGTGATTAATAACGATGGAATAAAAAAGAGTAATGCTAAAAATTCTTCTAATCTTAAATTAAAAATTCGTTTCATTGCTGTCCTGTAAGTTTCGATATTAATTTAGTTACCTGAACCCATAGAAGCACAGTTCTCTGTGTTCCTTCAAAAGAACTAATAAATTAAGGGCAAAAACCAAATTTACCAAGAATTTTTATTGCTTCTTTTGTTGTTCCAACAAATTGTCAATTTTGGCAGCAGAATACATTGAACCTTTACCAATGCCCGGACACAGTTGTTTGGTTTGTTGCCAGGCAGATTGTGATCGCAAATTTTCCGGCCAAAAAGGGAAAAATCGGCACTGCAGAGGTCGTGCTTCGTAAATGGTACATTGGTTGTTTTCCAGAAAAATACAGGCCTCATTCTCACCATCCAGTAAGGCTAACCGGTCGTCAACCTGGCGTGTAAAAAAATCCTTAA
>CAYNLJ010000236.1:0-4090 GCA_964398005.1 uncultured Caldithrix sp.
TTTTCCATCCCAACCTCCCGAAAGTGGAATATGAGTTTTTTTTATTTTAAGGAAATTGGCTAAAAATTCAAAACTTTTTCTTTAATTTGGTTGCAAGAAGAGGGAAAGGGTTACAAAAAAGTAGTCTAAAAGTCTGGGAGTTTAATGGTGGGATCAAAGCTGGCTTGTTTTGATTATTAGCTGTTTTTAAGAATGGGGTTCAAAGGTTTCCAATTATACCATTCCCGTTTAAAGTTAAAACATAAAAATGAATTTTAAGAAAAAAGTAAATTTTTTTGTGTTAACAAGTACAATGCTGTAAAATTGAGTAATAGAAGACAAAGTTGCTAAAAACTATAATAAAATCGGCAGGATAAATAATTTGCTACTCAAGGAGAATCATGAAAAAGCTACTTATTACCTTACCATTACTGCTTTGCGGATGTCTTGGGTATCCTGAGACAGTTAAGCCTGTAAAAGGATTTGAACTCGATAAGTATCTTGGAAAATGGTATGAAATTGCAAGATTCAACCATTCTTTTGAAAAAGGATTGGCTTACGTTACTGCTGAATACAGCATTCGTAAGGATGGTGGTGTACGTGTCAAAAACAAGGGCTTTTCTGAAAAGACCGGGAAGTGGAAGGAATCAATTGGAAAAGCATACTTTGTTGAGGACAAAGATTTGGGATATTTGAGAGTCTCTTTCTTTGGTCCTTTTTATGGTTCTTACGTCATTTTCGAGTTGGATAAAAATTATCAATTCGCCTTTGTTACAAGTTCTAAGAAATCTTATGTCTGGCTTTTATCTCGACAGCCACACATTTCTGAAGAGCTTAAGGAGCATTTTAAGCAGGTACTCCGTGAAAAGGGTTATGACCCCTCCAAACTGATTTGGGTCAAACAAAAATAAGCCCAGAACAAGTCGCTGCATCTGATCACTTTTTCCCCCTCAGACGGGATTAAAATGGTTGAGCTTAGATCGGTCGGACGCCGGGAAAAGTCGTAGTAATTTTTTACCATCGTAGCATAGTTATAATTTTCTCAGCCAATAATTTGATGTAAGTATTTTCTGAATTCATCCAAATCGGAAATCACCCTCACACCATCCGTCTTGTACTTTGCACCATAATGCATCGCCATTCGACCGCCAAGAATGATCGTTACTCGCTGGGGCAATAATCTGCGTAATTTTTCTATTTCCTCGCGTATAAAAGGGTCTTCGTCCGGATACACGATGCTTAATCCTACCGCACGGGAACCGGATATTTGAACCGCGGCAGCTATTTCCTCAGCCGGTATGCTGGCTCCCAAATAGACCGGCACCCATCCCGCACCAGCGGCTACCAGGGCTGCAAGTTGAGCACCGATTTCGTGCACCTGGCCCAAGGGGGTGGTGATTACGATGGCCGGTGCACCGGGGCTATGACGATAGTTTTTGCGTAAATTGGATATAAAGTTGGTAATGATTGCCGTAGCCATATGTTCATGCATAACGCGTATTTTCCCATCATGCCAAAGCGCACCAATTTGTTCTATCAAAGGTTTAAGAACCTGATCGATGAGCAGCGGTTGACTAAGAGCAACGGCAGCTTGTTGTAGATGGTACTCCAACTGGTTGGCATCAAAGTTGAATATAGAGTTCAGACAACGGTTTAGGTACGTTGCGGGGGCGCTTCTATCAGGGTTTGCTGCTTGATGTTCTTCTGAGGTAGATTCCTGTTGCACCGTCATATCAACCAGACTCTCAAGTTCAGAAATAGATAAACCGGCTATATTACCAATACTATATCCGTTGCGTGTTGCCACTTTTAATAACTGCAGTTTATAAATATCATCCTCACTATACAACCGTCGGTTCGTTTCGGTTCGTTCAGGAATGACAGCCTGATACCGCTTTTCCCATGCCCGTATGACATGCAAACTGATACCAGTTTTCTTAGAAACTACTTTTATGGGGTATTTTTTTGTCTTTTCCATACTCAAATATAAGACTTTGTCTAAAATAAGTCAAAATAATTTTTAAATCTTCTGACTTTATAACCACAATAATAACAATATATAATAAAAATATTAAAAAATCTGTTCCAAAAATAATGTTGACAAATGATTAATATTTATTTGACATTTTTTAGACAATGCTTTATATTGATCTCGAAGTTAATAATTATTTCATTTATTTAGGAGGTTCTGATGAAGAACAAATTAGTTTTAACAGTGGTTGCTACTTTAATAGCAGTGTTTTCCTTTATCGGTTGCAGCAAAGATTCCGATAACGGTATGTCTGCTACTAAGGGTATGAGTAATCTTCGAGTAATTCATACCAGCTACGATGCACCCGCCGTTGATGTACAGCTTGATGGCAGCGTTGCCATTTCCGACCTGGCATACGGAATTTCTTCCGGTTATGCAGAAATAGAGTCCGGTAATCACAATGTTAAAGTTACCCCAACAGGAGCCGTTGAACCGGTTGTCATTGATGCGGATGTTACGGTTGAAGCGGAAAAATTTTACACCGTTTTTGCTGCCGGTGCATTATCATCTATCGCCCCGGTGGTCGTTGAAGATGACCGCAATGTAAACTCAATGAAAGCTCGCATACGATTTGCCCATATGGCTCCTGATGCACCAGCCGTAGATATTAAATTAAATAATGGCGCCGGCCCGGTAGTTTTTGGCAATAAGGCTTTCAAGGAAGTTAGTGAGTATGTTGAAGTTGATGGTGGTAGTTACATTTTCGCCGTTACGGCCGCCAACAGCACCAATGAAGTTGTGGTTTTCGACCCCATTACCGTGGAGAACGGAAAACTATACACCGTTGTCGCTCATGGAACACTGGATGCAAATGATGCCTATCCTTTTGCCGCACGCGTCTTTGTTGATAATGGTATCGGCCAGGCCTTTGTAGACTTAACCGCCATAGGGACTTCAAACGTGATGGTCATTCACGCTTCACCCGATGCACCTGCTGTTGACTTGCTGGTCGATGATGCGGTTGCCGGCAGCGGGTTAGCCTTCCCCAACAATACCGATTATCTGGCCGTAAGCGCCGGTTCCCACAATCTTAAAGTGAATGTGTCGGGCACCAACACCACGGTCATTGAGGCTGATCTCGATTTTATGCGTGATATGTATTATTCGGTCTTCGCTATTGATTCAGTCGCTAAGATCAAACCGCTGGTAATTGAAGATGACCTTACTGCTCCGGCTGCCGGAAACGCACACGTACGTTTTATCCATCTTTCTCCCAATGCGCCAGCTGTTGATATTACCACTACAAATGGGGATATCGTATTCGGAAATGTATCGTTTAGCGAATATACAGCGTTCACACCGCTTGGCGCAGGCACCTATAACCTGCAAGTGCGCGTGCAGGGAACTGATACCGTTGTACTGGAACTTCCAGGAATTACTTTAGAAGACGGTAAAATTTATACTGTTTTTGCAAAAGGTTTTGTAGGTGAGACCGGAAGCAAAGAATTAGGTGCGCAGATCATAGTTAATATGTAGGCACTAATATCACAAATTAACCCGGTCTTTAAGTCAAAGGCCGGGTTTTTTTATTGATACCATGCTAAAATAACCAAAAATAATATTATTACAGAACAAATAAAAAATTCAGACCTGGCTGGAGCACTGTCACCGGCCTTGAATCATATGCAGGCCTGTTGTCGTAATTCCCCCTGCAGCAGAATTCCCGCCTCTTCAATTTTTTATCGACCATCCGAGTGCAGCCATAGTGTATTTGCAGGTAATTAATCTGTTATGACCCACCCAGCGGCGAGGGTATTTTGAACTCAATCTTCACGGCTGCCGGATTGGCGGTAAAGGCATGCTAATTGATTAAAATATAGTAATCATATTAGACTTACAAAATCAACCCTCAAAGCGAAAGAGATGATTAGAGTGTAAGTATAAGAGTTAAGAGGATGAACAACGCAGGGCAAAATTTTTACCTTGGATTAATCACAACAATCTACTTTGTGGCCTCTTAACTCTTACACTCTTAGACTCTTAACCCCGGTTACCATCTAATCAACGATGAGGCCCAGGTAAAGCCACTGCCAAAAGCAGCCAGGCAAATTAAATTACCTTCTTTGATTAAACCCTGTT
>CAYNLJ010000237.1:0-4053 GCA_964398005.1 uncultured Caldithrix sp.
GGTAATGCTGTTCAATTACCTTGCGCTTTAACTTGAGCGTCGGGGTGATCTCGCCTTTTTCAACGGAGAACGGTTCGGCCAGCAGTGTAAATTTTTTGACGTTCTCATAGCGGGCCCAGGGACTGGACAATTCCTCAATGCGTTTTTCATAAAAACGGATGACCCGCTCATCTCTGATTAAATCGGCATGGGTTTGATACTCAATTTTCTGTTGTCTGGCCCATTCTTCCAGTGCTTCAAAGGAAGGCACAATCAGGGCAGAGACGTATTTTCGCTTGTCTCCAATTAGGGCGATTTGTTCGATGTAATAATCTTTACCAAAATGCGATTCAATCGGTTGCGGGGCAATGTTTTTGCCACCGGCCGTGATGATGATGTCTTTTTTCCGATCCGTAATGTGCAGGAATCCTTCTTCATCCAGGTAACCGATGTCGCCGGTGTGAAACCAGCCGTCTTCGGTCAGGACTTCGGCAGTTTGTTCAGGCTTGCGAAAATAGCCTTTCATGACATTCTCACCCTTAACCAGAATCTCTCCATCGTCAGCAATTTTTACCTGGCAATTGCTGACCACTTTGCCCGGCGTACCAAACTTGAACTGGTCGGGGCGGTTACAGGAAACAACCGGCGAAGTTTCTGTTAAGCCATAACCCTGAGCGATAAAAATTCCGGCGGCAAAAAAGAATTCTTCGATTTCAGCAGACAACGGGGCACCGCCAGCGGAGAAGAAATTCAACCGACTGCCCATGATCTGGCGTATTTTATTCAAAACTAATTTTCTCGCAATGGAATGCTTCAAGCGCAGAGAAAAGGGAACAGGTTCTTTTCTGAAAACCTTGTACTGGAATTCTTTTCCAACGGTAACAGCCCAATCAAACAGTTTCCTCTTTAAACCGGGTGCCTGTTCCATGGTGGCATAAATCTTGGCATACATCTTTTCGTAAAGTCGCGGAACGCCAACCATGTAGGTCGGACGTACTTCCTGAAAGTAATCCAGAATTTCCTTTGGATTCTCACAGTAGTAAACAGTGACTCCTCTGGATTGCGTCCAGTGGGTGGAGGACTTTTGGTAAACATGGCTGAGAGGCAGAAAACACAATTCAATATCGTTCTCACCCAAATTAAAAAGCGGATTTAAAACAGCGAACTGACTGGTAATGTTTTTGTGTGTCAGCATGACCCCTTTAGGCTGACCGGTCGTCCCGGAAGTGTAAATAATCGTTGCCACATCCTCTTCATGGGCCTCTTCCAAACGACTGTGAAAGGTGTTAATATTTTGTTCTGATACCTCCTGCGTAATGAAATCCGAAAAATAGATGACTCTGGGGTCTGCCTCAATTTGTGTAGAAGGTTCAAAGATAATCACCTTTTTCAAATGTTTGTTGTCCGGCAGGATCTGCATAATCTTGTCATATTGTTCCTGACCACCAATGAACAGAACATTTATCTGAGCATCGTCAATAATGTATTTAAGATCGGCAATGGAACTGGTGGCGTAAATGGTGGTGGTGATGGCCCGAATTCCCATGATGCCGTAATCGGCAATGGTCCATTCCGGGCGATTCTGGGAATAAATGCCTACGCGATCCTGGACATCAATACCTTCCTTTAAAAGTGCAGTGGCCACTCCTTCTATTTGCCGTCCCATCTCCGACCATCGGATGCTCTTCCAGACACCATCTACCTTGTGGTAAAGTGCCGGCCGATCACCATATTTTTGGCACTGATCTAAAATAAGTTTTGTTAAATGGGGATTTTTCATGTTTACCTAAAATTAATTAAACCTTGTTTTACTGCTTACTGATAACCCGCTGTTCAGGGACACCATTTCAAAAACAATTAAAATATTAATTTCCAGATAATTATTGCAACGAATTGTAAATTTTATGTAAAAGTTAAATCCGTTTCTGAGAACTTCGAAAAAAAAATCCCCTCCGGGAAAAATGCATTTTAATTACCGGAGGGGAGAAACAGATTAATGGCGGTTTAAATTAGTCTAACTTATGAATAACCAGTCCGCTGCGCAATTTGGGTTCAAACCAGGTCGATTTGGGAGGCATGATCTTGCCGGCATCGGCAATGGCCATTAAATCTTCAATGGAGGTGGGGTAGAGGCCGAAAGCCACCTGCCAGTCACCGGAATCCACACGCCGTTTCAATTCTTCCAGGCCGCGGATGCCGCCCACAAAATCAATCCGTTTGTCCTTGCGCGGATCGCCAATGCCCAAAAGCGGTACCAGCAGATTGTTCATCAAAATGGAAACATCCAGTTGTTCCACCGGATCATTCTCGTTAAAGGTGTTGGGCTTTGCCTTCAACTGATACCATTCACCATCCAGGTACATGACGAATTCATGTTTTTGTTTAGGCTTTTCAGCGCTGGCGCCCAATTTTTTAACTTCGAATTTTTCTTCGACTCTGTTCAGGAATTCTTCCTTACTAAGACCATTTAAATCTTTAACCACGCGGTTGTAATCCATAATGTACATCTGGTCGTGGGGGAAGATGACTGTCAGAAAATAGTTGTACTCCTCTTCACCGGTGTGGTTGGGATTCTGTGCCTGGCGCATCTGTTTAACGCGTGTGGCGGCTGCCGAACGATGGTGTCCGTCGGCTACGTAGAGGCAATCCAATTCTTTGAACAATTCCTGTAATTTTTGGATGTCTTCGTCCCTGTCCACCAGCCAGAAGGTGTGGCGAATGCCGTCTTCAGCAGTAAAGTCATATTCCGGCTGCCCCTGAACAATTTTATTAATCAGGGCGTCGATTTCCGGTTTAGCCTTGTAGGTCAAAAACACCGGGCCGGTTTGAGCATTTAACGTGTTTACATGTTTTACGCGATCTTCTTCCTTATCTGCCCGCGTCAATTCGTGTTTTTTAATCAGGCCTTTTTCGTATTCCTCAACTGAAGCGCCGGCCACCAGACCAATTTGCGAATGGTTACCCATGATCTGACGATAAACGTAAAACATGGGCTTTTCATCCTGAATGAAAATACCTTCTTTAATAAAACGGTCCAGGTTTTCCCGGCCTTTCTGGTAAACCGCTTCATCGTAGAGATCGGTTTCCGGTGGCAGGTCAATTTCCGGTTTATTGATGTGTAAAAAAGACCATGGATTATCTTTGGCCATTTCTCTGGCTTCATCTGAACTTAAAACGTCGTAAGGCGGGGAGGCAACTTTTTCCGCCAGTTCTTTTTTGGGTCGCAGACCTCTAAATGGTTTAATCACAGCCATATTTCACTCCTTTTTTATTACCGTTGCAAAGAATGTGAAAGTTAGTGAATAAAATGATTTAATTCAAAATTTAGAACAAAGTTTTTGCCACAGATTTACACAGATTTACACGGATTGACACTGAATATAAAATAGGATTAGTCATTTTGAATGGGTGCTATCAAATCATTGGAAAGCAGTTACTTTTGTTCAATCAGTGTTTACAGCCTAAAATTAAGGGATTAATTCGTCATTCATAATTCGAAATTCGTAATTAACAAGTCTTCCCAGCAGTTGAACCGGATCACTTAAATCCGTAATTTGTCTTAAAGTTTAACACAGGGTGCGAAGATGATTTTAAAGCCGAAAATTACTCTGGAACAATTGATTGAAAATCTCAGTAAGGATGTGGATTTTCAGAAGAACACCACCAAATGGCTGACTCTGGAAGCGCAGCCGGCCCGGCAGGTACCTTTCCCTGAATCGGTAGATACGCGTCTGGTCGAAGTCCTTAAATCAAAAAATATTGAACAACTTTACACCCACCAGGCCGAGGCCTTTGATCATATCACACGGGGTCGCAATGTGGTCATTGTAACGCCAACCGCTTCCGGAAAAACACTGAGCTACAATCTGCCCGTTTTTCAGACCATTTTAAAAGAACCTGAAGCCCGTGCTCTGTACCTGTTTCCGACCAAAGCGCTTTCGCAGGATCAGGTTCGTGAAACTCAGGATTTAATCCAGAAACTCAAAGCAGACATCAAATCGTTTACTTTTGATGGCGATACACCGGCCGACATCCGGCGCACCATCCGTTCGGCCGGGCACATCGTGGTGACCA
>CAYNLJ010000238.1:0-4021 GCA_964398005.1 uncultured Caldithrix sp.
GGGTAATCCTTAAAATCAAGGTTCAAAAACTTTATCACTCGTTACTCTGTCACTTGTCATTACTAAAGTACAATTAAATTCATTACTTGTAGAATAATCTACAGGATTTTGTAGACTATTCTACAAACAAATCTTTTTTAAAGTTTCTCGGATTATCGGTAACAAATTGTTTTTTAATAAATAAGATAAGAGAAAAAATTTTTGGCACGATCGCTGCAATAAAAAAGATGAACAAATAAAAAAGGTTGTGTCATGAAGTGGTTTAATACCATTAAAAAAAGATGGCAAAACTGGCTAACACGTTTGGCCCGTACTAACAGGGAACTTTACCCTTCCGGTAAAGCTACTTGTTGCGGACAAAGCAAAACGAGAGGAGAAATAAAATGATGGGATTCGGAATGGGATTTGGCTGGATTTTCAGCCTGATCCTTATCGCCTTTGGTATCTGGGCAATTGTCCAGGCCGTGCAAAAGCGGGATGAAAGTCCACTTGGCAAAGTGGAAAGTCCGATGGACATTCTGAAAAAGCGCTACGCTCGTGGTGAAATCAGTAAGGATGAATACGAGCGCATGAAAAATGATTTACAAAATTAACCGAAAAAGAGGTCCATCATGAAAGAAAAAAATAAACACACGCATCATCACTCCGAGTCCGTTTCTGATCATGGGGCGGGACATCATGAAAGGAGTGGAGAACATCATCAAGAGACGAAATCTCAGGCTGTAGAAATGCCTGAACATGAGCACCACGCGCATGCTATTCACAGCCACCATGACCATCACGTACATGGTGAAACTCGGGAGGGGAAGGGCGCACATGACCATGAGGGCCATGCCGGACACGATCATCACGATCATCATCAGCACATGGTTGCCGATTTTCGTAAGCGTTTCTGGATTGGATTGATTTTAACCGTGCCGGTTTTGATTCTTTCTCCGATGATCCAGAAATTTCTTGGTTTTTCCATCCGCTTTTCCGGTGATTTAGTGGTAAGTTTTTTGTTCGCTTCAGCCATCTATTTTTATGGTGGCTGGCCTTTTCTGAAAGGCCTGGCTCAGGAGTTACGCAAAAAGACGCCGGGCATGATGACGCTGATTTCGCTGGCTGTAACGGTTGCCTATGTTTACAGTGCTTTGGTGGTCTTTGGGCTGGCAGGCAAAATCTTTTTTTGGGAACTGGCCACTTTAATTGATATTATGTTGTTAGGGCACTGGATTGAAATGAAATCGGTCATGGGTGCTTCACGTGCCCTGGAAGAATTGGCCAAACTAATGCCCTCAGAAGCACACCTACTACAAGATGACGGACAAATTGTCGACGTTCCCTTAGATCAGTTAAAACAGGGCGATCGGGTGCTGGTTAAGCCGGGAGAAAAAATTCCGGCGGATGGCCTGGTTGTTGAAGGGGAAAGTTCGGTGAATGAAGCCATGTTAACCGGAGAGTCCAAACCGGTGTACAAAGGAAAAGAGGCCAAGGTTATCGGTGGCGCCATAAATGGTGAAGGTTCCCTGACCATTGAAGTACATCGAACCGGCAAAGATTCTTTCCTGTCACAGGTCATTGATCTGGTAAAACAGGCCCAGGAAAGCAAATCAAAAACACAGGACCTGGCCAATCGGGCGGCTTTCTGGTTAACATTGATCGCCATTTTTGCCGGCGGACTAACCTTTTTTATCTGGACAGCACTTGTTCAAAAAGATCTGGCGTTTGCCCTGGAGCGTACGGTCACGGTGATGGTCATTACCTGTCCGCATGCTTTGGGCCTGGCTGTTCCGCTGGTGGTGGCTGTTTCTACGGCTATTTCGGCTTCGCGTGGTCTGCTCATTCGCAATCGGGCTGCCTTTGAACGGGCCCGCAATTTACAGGCTATCATTTTTGATAAAACCGGAACTTTAACTCGTGGCGAATTTGGAGTCACTGATGTACTGGCCTTTAATTCTCAATATGAGGTAGAAGAACTGGTTAATCTGGCTGGTAGTGTGGAAAGCCATTCCGAACATCCGATTGCCCAGGCCATAAGTAAAAAAGCTGAAAAATTACACGAAGTCAACGAATTTAAGGCCATTCCCGGAAAGGGAGCTCAAGGACTGGTGAAGGGACAAAAAGTAATGGTCGTAAGTCCCGGCTATTTACGCGAACAAAAATTGGAAATCAACAATAGCGGAGTCGAAGAACTTTTTGAACAGGGCAAAACGGTGGTTTTTGTATTGGTTAATGGTGAACCTGCCGGTGCCATTGCCCTTGCCGATGAAATCAGACCGGAATCGTTTGAGGCCATTCGCTCATTAAAAGCGATGGGCATCAAAACCATGATGTTAACCGGAGACAATCAAAAGGTCGCTGGCTGGGTAAGTCAGGAACTGGGTCTGGATCACTACTTTGCCGAAGTCCTCCCTGATCAGAAGGCATTAAAGGTTAAGGAAATACAGGATCAGGGACTGGTAGTGGCCATGACTGGCGATGGGGTTAATGATGCTCCGGCGCTGGCCACAGCAGATGTGGGCATTGCCATTGGTGCCGGAACCGATGTGGCCGTAGAAACGGCCGATATTGTTCTGGTGAACAGCAATCCGCTGGATGTGGTCGCCATTATCAGTTTAGCCCGGGCCACTTACAAAAAAATGATTCAAAACCTGGCCTGGGCTACCGGCTACAACGCCTTTGCCATTCCTCTGGCTGCAGGCATTTTGTACAATGCTGGCATTCTGCTAAGTCCGGCAATCGGCGCGGTACTGATGTCTTTAAGTACAGTGGTGGTAGCCATAAATGCCAGAATGTTAAAGATTTAAATCCTCCTCCATATAATAAAATCCAACCTTAATACCCATTCAATTACACGGCTGCTCTGCAAAGGGCAGCTGTTTTATTTTCCATAAAAAAACGGCCGCGAATAATCGAGGCCGTTCTTATTAAATTGCCAGGTTTAATTTTGAATGTCAGGCAGCAAATATTTCTTTAAACCCAATCAGCCTTTGCCTTTGTTCATCCCACAGGTGGAGTTTAACCGATTTAATACTGCTCTTGATGGTTAAAGGGCGAACGGAACGGAACAGTTCAATCTGTTCGTGACAGGCTGGTAAATTGTAAAAGGGGATACCGGAACGTAAATGATGAATGTGGTGGTAACCAATGTTACC
Source organism: uncultured Caldithrix sp. (assembly GCA_964398005.1). Taxonomy (GTDB): domain Bacteria; phylum Calditrichota; class Calditrichia; order Calditrichales; family Calditrichaceae; genus Caldithrix. The sequence continues at coordinate 3,138 of CAYNLJ010000238.1, forward strand.
GGAGAACCAGTTAAGAATAGCCGGCAACTTGTAGAAGGAACTGCCTTTAATCGATGCTTCAACCACATCCCATTCTTGGCCTTTGCTCCAGTAGGTGTCTTCAAACTGATGCTGCACGTAAAATAACCAGATGCCCACGATTCCACCAAAAAACATGATCGGAATCTGCAGTGTTAAATAGGTTTGCCAGCCGATTAAGTAAATGACGGCGCCGACAAAGGCAATCAGCGCAAGGTTGGTTGTCCAAACACTGATGCGACCTGATTTTTTTGAATTTTTCCCGGGAAAACGATTGGAAATGAGAAACATGAAAAAGGGCCCTAAGCCAAACATGATGATCGGATTACGGTACAAACGGTAGCCCAGTCGTTTCAACTTAGAAGCCGCCTTGTACTCTTCAACGGTCATGGTCCACACATCGCCAACGCCACGACGATCCAGGTCGCCGGAAGAAGCGTGGTGCAGATTGTGCGCCTGACGCCATTCTTCAAAGGGCGTAAATGTCAGTAATCCGGTCAGCCGTCCAATCCATTTGTTTAAATTTTTACTACGGAAAAATGAACCGTGACAGGCATCGTGGAAGATGATAAAGGTACGCACCATCAGCAGTCCGCCCAAAAGTGTAAGAGGTAACAGGTAAATAAATGGTACCTGCGCTTTAACAAGCCAGATGCCCACCGCCCAGACACTTAAATAGGCTGAGACGGTTAAAATAAATTCCCAGAGGGATCTTTTTAAAGATGGTCTGGCAAAAGGTGCCAGCTGTTGGTTAATTTGTTTTAAGGTTTGTTGATCGTTCATTAAATACTCCTATTTTTTAGACTCGACTAAGATAACGAATTGGTGGTAAAAATATTCTTGAAAAATGTAAAAGAAATGTAAAA
>CAYNLJ010000239.1:0-4000 GCA_964398005.1 uncultured Caldithrix sp.
ACCAAGAAAAAATGAATTACGAACAGGAGAACGTCATAGTTTTAAAATACTGGTTGGACTCAGGATGACCTAAAAAATACAATATTGTAATAATAAATTTCTAAAGCTACAAAAATGTAAGGAAAATTATGAGTGGTCAGCAACTAAAAAGGCAACATGATACACTACTGCGTAAATTGTCCATTTTAGAAGATATTAACCAGACGGTTAGTCGTACGCTGGATCTGAAAGAATCTCTAAACGCAGCTTTAAACATCCTGTTTAAAAGATCAAAAATTAAAGCAGGGGCGGTTTTGCTTTTAGATGATCAACCGAATCTCTTGAGGATGGAAGCTCATATCGGTTACAATGTTAATCCGGATCGGGTACGTTACCGTTTTGGGGAAGGATTGACCGGTAAGGTTGCTGAAACAAAGTCTCCCATTGTTGTGCCAAAAGTGAGTAAGGAACCTCTGTTTTTAAATCGATTAAAAGCCTGGCAGCCTAAAAAGGACAGAGAACTGAGTTATCTTGGTTTGCCGATTATTAGTGATTATCAACTGTTAGGTGTTTTGACTGTATTGTTAAACTACAATCCTGGTCGAGATCTGAATGCAACTTTAAAATTCTACAAGTTAGTGGCCTCGGCTCTGGTTCAGCCGATCCGTTTGTCAAAATTATTACACGATGAACGCCAGAATTTATTGAATGAAAAAGTGCGGATTGATTCTCAACTTAAAAATGAATTCAATTTAAGCAATATCATAGGTAACAGTCACAATATGCAAGAGGTGTTTGCCAAGGTCGCTCAGGTGGCTCAGGCCGACACCACTGTGTTAATCAGAGGCGAAAGCGGCACGGGTAAAGAATTAATTGCGCAGGCCATTCATTACAATTCTTTGAGATCACACAAACCATTTGTACGTGTAAATTGCGGTGCCATTCCGGAAACTCTGATTGAATCGGAGTTTTTTGGGCATGAGAAGGGAGCCTTTACAGGTGCAGTGGCTCGTAAAAAAGGCAAGTTTGAAATGGCCGACGGAGGCACGATATTTTTAGATGAAATTGGCGAATTAAGCCCAATGACACAGGTTAAACTGTTGCGTGTTTTGCAGGAACAGGAATTTGAACGTGTTGGTGGGAACGAGACAATTAAAGTGGATGTGCGTGTCATTGCTGCTACCAATTCCAATCTGGAAAAAAAGATTGAGGAAGGCAGCTTTCGGGAAGACCTTTACTACCGCTTAAATGTGTTTACTATTTTTCTGCCACCTCTGCGGGAAAGGAAAACCGACATTCTGTTATTAGCTGATCATTTTTTGCTGAAATACAATCGCAAACATGGGAAGGCCATTCGGCGCATTTCCACACCGGCTATTGACATGTTAATGCGTTACCACTGGCCGGGCAATGTTCGTGAACTGGAAAATTGCATGGAACGGGCCGTATTGGTTTGTGAAGATCAGGTCATTCATGGCTATCATCTGCCTCCTACGCTGCAAACTGCAGAAAGCAGCAATACCTTACCCAGAGTTTCGTTACAAGCGGCGGTTGAAAATTATGAACGAGAACTCATTGTTGATGCGCTTAAATCGACCAAGGGGGTGGTGGCCAGGGCGGCCAGACTCTTAGACAGCACGGAACGAATCATCAATTACAAAATTAAAAAGTACGATATCGATGTAAAACGCTTTAAAGGCTAAGGTAAAATCAATTTTCTATTTTTGTTTTGAATGAGCCATAGGCATTTATTAAATTGGAGTCAGTCAAAAAATGGTTGGTAAAAAAATGGATTTAAAAAGCTATATCAAGAAGAAAGAAATACAAAAAGCGAAAAAAAATTATTTACAATTCACGGAAAGTGAATTGCAGCAATTGAGACCCGATGAAATCGAAAACATCATTGAACATTTTAAGGGTAATACTCTGGTAAAACTACCGGAAAGTGAAATCGCTTTTTTCGAATGGCTGAAAGAACACGATCGGGAAGTGTGGGATGATCTCTGGCAGGAGGAAGACGATTTAACCTATCTGGTCAGCATCGACTTTTTGCGGGAATTCATACGGGAAACACCTTCATTTCCAATCTGTGATCTGGTAGACCAGCCAAATTACTGGTTCTCTGTACGCCATATCAAACCAAAGGGGATGGAATATCTGCAAAATGAACTCATGCTTAAAGTAGAAGTAGATGAAGAATTATCCCTGGAAGAACGTTTTCTTTTGGAAATCAGCGTGGCATCTACAGACATCTGGCATTTCTGCCATCGATATCAGATTGACATCGCGGAAATGAAGGAAGCGATTGCTCAGATGGTTTACAAAGGGTGGCTTGTGCATCTTACCAATCGTGATGACCTTGTAAAATACATTGATTTTTAGTAAAGCAGTTTTGTTTCTTGGACTGGCTTTATTATATTAGCACTGAATTAAGATTGCAAAAAGACCCTGAAGGATACGCAATTTAATGAATGAAATTGACCTTTACATCTCTGTTCTTCTTAAATTTTTAACCGCTTCCTTACTTTTAGAAAGAATCATCGAGTTTTTCGATAAAGCTTTAAGCCTGATTGGTATCAGTCTGGGCAAAAGAGCACAGCTAATGAAGCTGGCAGAAATCCCTTTGGATGAAAAAGAACAAAATAAGCATACCCTGAAAAAAATCTTAATTGTCCAGACGGCGGGCATCATCATTGGTACAATAATTTGTTATTTTTCCCATCTTGGACTATTGAAAGAACTAAAATTAATCGATGCTTCAACAACCAACTGGTGGGATGTTTTACTGTCAGGAATTTTTATCTCTGGTGGCAGCGAACCCATCCACCAATTGATCAACTTTCTAAAAGGGCATAAAGAACAACTAAAAGCGGAAAGCGAGAAAAAGGCTCTGCAAGTTGTGGAACAGAATCCGCTGCAAATTTCTAAACCCGGCGATAAAATTGGGATCACTTATGAAGGTGGGCTTTATCCGGAAAAACCGGGACATGGTTTACGCAAGACAAATCCCAAATATATTGTCATTCATCATTCAGGCACTTCCACCAAGGCTACCTTTGAAGAGGTGGTGAACAAAGAGAAACAGGAACGTAAAAATGCACGAGGCAGCTATCGCCTGGATCCTTCCTTCCATGCGGTAATTACTTTTGATGGAACGATCCACAATTATTGTCGCTGGGATTCAATTGGCTGGCATGTGGCCAAGGGGCCGCGAGTCAGCAATGCGAATTCACTGGGGCTCTGTTTCGTAGGGAATTTTCAAAATCGTTCGTCAGGTAAAAGCAAACCATCTGAAGAACAAATTGAAACCGGTTCTAAATTATTAGCATTGTGGCGCATTTTGTATGACATTGAAGAAAAAAATGTGGTGCGCCATAGTGATGTGCGTAGAGGTCGCATTGTCTGTCCCGGAGAGAATTTTCCCATGGATCGCTTAGTAGCCAAATCAACCCAATGGATTAAGACCTGGCAGCAGGATGAAACCGCTTTAAAGGACATTGAACGGTTTAAGAAACTAAGGTTCATTTATGTTTAGATTTTTTTCAAAAATGATTATTGTACTTTTGGGGTTCCTTCCAACACTGGTTTTTGCTCAGGCGGTTGAACCGGAAGCGAACTTTTACACTATTGATCTGATTAAGGTTTATTTCTTACTGCTGCTTTTTGCCACTATTTTAAACCGAATTTTGGAGTATTTAAAGCTGCTACTGGCTTATCTAAACCAGAAGTTTCACTTTTTAACAAAGTTGTTTCACTCCATTTTTGAAAATATTACCACCAAAATGAATCGCTTAGGGATTGGTTTTGATGAACAAAAATTACTCGAAAACATTCAGCGTTACACCATCTCTTTTTTAATGCAGTTGCTGGGCTTTGGACTGGGGATTTTACTGGCCTTTAGCCTTAATTTGAATGTTTTACAGGAGTTAAAAGTATTAACCGGATCTCCTTCAATTGGTTTAATTTTAAGCGGTCTGTTAATCGGGGCCGGGGTGGAACCGGTGCACACCTTTTTCCGCAT
>CAYNLJ010000240.1:0-3977 GCA_964398005.1 uncultured Caldithrix sp.
TTAAAAAATTTGTTGAACAGACAGGCTACCAGGCAGAAGGTGACTGGCAAAAGTACGCTACCGAAGACAGGCTCTCTCATCCGGTGGTCAATGTGACCTGGAACGACGCCCAGGCTTATGCCAAATGGGCCGGCAAGCGTTTACCAACGGAGGAGGAGTGGGAATACGCGGCCCATGGCAGTACAAATTTTAAATGGTTTCCCTGGGGCAATCAGCCTGATCCCGCAAAAGCTCATTATCGCCATCAGGGTGAAACGTTTTTTGCCGGTCTTGTTCGTCTCGTTGGCTTTCGTAAAATGAACACTCTGCCTGTAATGAGTTATCCGCCCAATGGTTATGGTCTTTACGACATGATTGGTAATGTGCGGGAATGGACCAGCAGCGATTACCGCCCATATCCCGGCGGCCCGGCAGAAGACTGGCGTTATGAGAAAAAAGATCAAAAGGTGGTACGTGGTGGTGGCTGGGAAACACCGAATCCGGTTTTTTTGCGCATTACATCCAGACATGCCAAAAGTCCTAATTCTTTTAGCTGGGATCTGGGGTTCAGGTGTGTAAAGGATATTCACAAGTAATTTACGGAAAATATTCATTATATTTGATATTGAAAAGGGGAACGATCATGATCGAAAAAGTTCATCAACATTTAATTAAGGAACTTCAACAGAGTAGCCGAACCGATACTATTTTTATTGTCACGACAGTCATCTTCAATATGATTGTGATGGGTATTAATGCGGGACTGGCTTCCAGTGCGGTTTCAGAAAAAGCCAAAGCCAGTGATGATCTGGTTTTGGGGGTCTTTATCCTGACCAGTGTAATTATTAATATTGTAGCCCTTAAAGCCCTATCAACCGGGAAAAACACACGTCAAAAATTGCTGAATGGACTTCTAACCATGTATCGGGATATGAAAGTTGATAAATACTATGAAGTCAGCCTTTTAAATAATTATGGTAAAAGATATCAGTCATTTACGGTGGTAATCGGTAGTCTGGCGGTATTGGCCACTATTGTTCCATTAATCATCAGACTAATATGAGTGATAGCATTAAAACGGGCTCGTTCATGCGAAGCTAAATTTTTAAGGCAAGAAAAAATGAGTCCTGTCAATTCAATCAAGGTTAAAATCTTTTGTGGAGAAAAAAATGAAAACAAAGAGTATACTTTTAGGCATGATTTTATTCTTCCAAATTTTATTGTTTGCCGGCTGTGCTGCCTTCAGATCAGAGATTAAGGGGAATGTTGAATTTGAAGCAGAGAAGAAAAATCCAACAGGAAAAATCAGTCTCCTATTTGTTTTCAGTCATTACCACCAGGTTAAGGGGTTCGATGCCATCCCAAAATTAGCCGGTAAAAATCAACGTGTTAGTGGATTTGATGATTTTTTACGGGATGCGTTAAAGGAATTTAAAAGTGTTGAACATTATGCTACCTTCACCGAATATCCTTCGGATGTCAATGATCCTGAGCGTAGAGCGGAAAAGGACAGTTTGATTAAATCCTACGATTATGTTCTTAAAATGGAATTTCTCGAGGAAGTGTCCTTTCCAAAATACATGTTAGGAGGTATTTTTTCTACTTTATCCGCAACACTGCTGCCTGTGCCTTACACTAAGTCTTATTCGGTAAAAGCTCAACTTTTCAACAGGAATGGCCAGTTAATCAATACTTACACGCGCCATGCTTCAATCACAAAATGGGTGGAGCTATTTCTAATTTTTGCTTATCCCTTCTATCCGGAAAAGAGAGAAATCGAGGAAGTTTATCTGGGGTTTTTGCACAATATTTTTAAGCAAATTGAGCATGACAATGCTCTTATTTAAATTATGAATTTGAAAATAGGGAGGGAGAAAAATGAAATTAATACCTAAATTTTTTGGGGTAATGATTTTAATTTTTGCCTCCATAATCTGTAATTCTTGTTCAAAAAGCTCTACCGGCAATGACTCAGATCAAAGCAAGACAGTTGAATTTGATGGCATCTGGAGAGGCCCATTCATTTTACAGCCCGAACAGGATAAGCGTGTTACTGTTGGCCTGATCGATCCTAATGGTGAAGCGTTTTTAGGTCTTGAAGATAGGAGTGGGGTTGATTTTTCTCTGAATCTGCATGGAAATTTAAAATCAGAAAACGATCTGATAAAAGGTGATTTGGATGTTCTAAATATTGAAGGCAAAACCGGTGAAAAGGTTCAGATTTACAATGGTAGAATTGTCACTACCATGTTTGAAGGGAAGAATGTTAGAGGACTGGTAGGCAAATTTACATCCAATGCTCAGGAACTGAATGGCAATGGCGATGTAAGTCTGGCAGCTCTTGATTCGGTTTATTTTCTTGGTTCATCAATGCAGAAAGTGACAGGCAGCTGGGCTCTCCATGAAGAAGATGGAATCACGACCATAACCATTAAGAGTGATGGGCAAATTTCCGGTGGAACCAATTGGGGCGCTCATTTTAGCGGACAGGTAGAATTGATTAATAAAAATAAAAACTTGTACCGGATCAAATCATTTGTAATTACTGGAGCTGACCAACCCTATGATGGACAGTACCATGGGGTTGCAACCGTAATGGACAATGAACTGGTTGTCGCCTGTGTCAAAACAGATGGCAGTTATATGTGGATTGATTCCTTCACCAGGCAGTAAACCATTTTAGTCAAGTCCCTGTTTGCGAGTCTGCCTGAATAATGATTCGCAAATTGGACGGATATATTTATTTGTATTGCAAACATCAGTGCCAGGGAGTGCCTCTCCCTGGCATTTATGCTTTTATGTTTAACACTTAATTTTCAATTAAATCATTCAATTTTAGCAAGGGCCTTTTACACCTAAAATACGTTTCCAAGAATTATTTGATCTATTCCCTCCTTTCCAATTAAATTAAAGTTTTCAATTATTTACAAAAATTGGAACAGAGATGAAAAAAATTTTACTAATTCACACCGGTGGCACTTTTGGCATGGTACCCATGGAACCGGAACAGACGCTGGCTCCGGCCAGGGTGCAGGATCATATTCTTAATCTGGTACCGGAATTGAACCGTTTAGCTGAAATTGATGTGTTGACCCCTTTTAACAAAGACAGCTCCAATGTGGGCATTGAAGAGTGGGATTTGCTCAGTCGTTTAATTTATGAACGCTGGGAAGATTACGAAGGCTTTGTCCTGATTCACGGCACCGATACCATGACCTACACCGCTTCTGCGTTATCTTTTTCATTGCGTAATTTAAACAAACCGGTCATTTTAACCGGTTCTCAAAGACCTTTGTCGCAATCCCGTTCTGATGCCCGGCTGAATTTGATCGATGCGGTGGAACTTTCGACGATGGACCTGCGCGAAGTGCTGATTGTATTTAATCAGAAGATTTTCCGTGGTAACCGAACGAAAAAAATTAGTATTAAAAGTTACCATGCGTTTGAATCGCCCAATTTCCCGCCCCTGGGCGAAATTGGCGTGACAATTGATATTGATTCATCACGACTATTAAAAAGTGAAGGGCCTGTGTTTCATTTGCCTGGCTTTTACCCGGGGGTTGTTGTACTGGCTATTCAACCTTCACTAACACCGGACAATTTTTATCCACTATTTGACCAGGACATCAAAGTGCTTTTGTTGTTGGGCTTTGGCTCAGGTAATTTGCCTTTTCCAAAACCTGACTGGTTAAAATTTATTAAGACCTCTATCGAAAGAGGAATACCTGTATTTATTGGTACCCAGTCCATTCAGGGCGATGTGAATTTGTCTCTTTATGAATGTGGGCGTCGGGCTTTGGAAAGCGGTGCCCAAAGCATTGGTCAGATGACTGTGGAAGCAGCTTATGTAAAATTGTTAAAAATATTAAGACTCACTTCACATCCTGATGCCATTGTACGCATGTTCCATGAAAACTGGGCTGGTGAAATTTGAAAGTGTTCAGACTCTTCAGAAAAGAATACGCCAGAGTGGTTTACTCTTCAGATTACATCTATGG
>CAYNLJ010000241.1:0-80 GCA_964398005.1 uncultured Caldithrix sp.
TTACGATAACCCTTAAAAGTGTTTGTTTTTTTCAAATTCATTCTTAACTTATGCTTAGACAAAACCAAGTTGGAGGTAAA
>CAYNLJ010000241.1:90-3975 GCA_964398005.1 uncultured Caldithrix sp.
TACTAATTATTCTAACTTCCAGCCTGAACAGGAGCCAAAGAATGACACCGCATGCTAATTTTGAATAAGGCTAAATAAACATAAAAAAATTACGATAACCCTTAAAAGTGTTTGTTTTTTGAAAATTCATTCTTAACTTATAATCAGACAAAATCAAGTTGGAGGTAAACATGGGCAGAAAATTTTCAGAGATTGTAGTTGAAGGACCCTTTATGTTAGTCAAAGGTTTTTTACTGGGCTTTTTGTCCTGTAAAAAACCTGATGGTAAGTACTTTTTCCATCGGAAAGCCAACATTCGTAGAGAAACCCTGAAAGAATTTGTCAAGGAATTATTTGAACTCGAAAACTATGTCCATCTTTGCCTTGAAGATGATTTGATTGAACCTTTTAAACAGGCTCTTGAACTTTACACTAAAACCACAAGCTATGGCATAAAATCTGTTAAACCGATTAAAGGTGCTCAATTCTCGTTTGCGGCCGAACTGTTTGATAAAGAACTGGCCGGTAATTTCAAACAAATTATTGAAAACTTACCGGACGGAGTGCAATTAAAAAACTACCACCCTTCCGAAGAAATCGAAAAAGAGGCCAAAGGGATCGAAAGTTATGCACCGTTGCATGAATACGTTTTCCGGGCCAAGGGCGAAATTGAAGGCGACTTTGAAGGTGTAATCGATACTTACATGCAAATTAAACGAAGTGATTTAAGCGAATTCGTTATTTGCAGCGATATTAAATTAAATGTTTAATTATGCGCTACGTTCTTTGACAATCAACCATTTAACTTTATTTAATAGAGGCAAAGTTTTTGCAATAATACCATTCAGATGAATAGGTATTGATTCATCGAAGGATTTTTAGATGAGCGATTGGTTGCTGCGCTGTACAAAATGCGGCGCAACCAAACCTGCCAGAAGGGCTGGTATCTTCCGTTTTGGTGCGGCGTCTCTGTTCAAATACACCCTCGGATGGTGTAGTCAATGTCATGGACTCCGTGTTTTGTCACTAAAACGAAATAACAACTCTTCTCACTAAGAAGGTTGGTAACATTTTTCAATCGACATTTTGTCGGTCAATGTAGTGTAAGTACATTGCAAAAGGGAATTTATAAACCAAAAAGGTCGAACCGCAGTTCGACCTTTTCTTTTTCAATTGGACAAATTTTAATTCTTCATCTTTTTCAATTCTTCAATCATCCTTGGCACTACTTCAAACAAATCCGCGACAATACCATAATCGGCAACTTTAAAAATCGGAGCTTCCGGATCTTTGTTGATAGCCACAATGTACTTGGAAGAGGACATCCCGGCCAGATGTTGAATCGCGCCACTGATGCCAACGGCAATGTACAAAGTAGGCGAAACGGTTTTACCGGTTTGCCCCACCTGTTCATCGTGAGGACGCCAGCCGGCATCCACCGCAGCGCGGGAAGCGCCGGTAGCAGCACCAAGTAAATCGGCCAATTCTTCAATTAAATGCCAGTTTTCCGGGCCTTTCATACCTCGCCCGCCGGAAACGATGATATCGGCTTCGGTAACGTCCAATTTCTCTTTTGCACCGCTCACAATTTCTTTAACAATGGCTTTAAAATCGGGTACCTCAACACTCAACTCCTCGGCCTGGGCATCACTCGGCTGTTCAGAAGCCTGGTAGACATTGGGGCGCACCGTTACAATTTTCAGCTGACCATTCATCTCCAAATTGGCTCGTACCTTGCCGGCGTACATGGGTCGCACTACTTTTAGTTGCTCATTGTCCAGTTCCACCTGGATGCAATCGGTAGCCATGGGTGCATTGAGCAAAGCTGAAACACGGGGTCCTAAATCCTTACCGGTTGCCGTAGCTCCCATCAACAACACATCCGGCTGGCGATCTTTTACCACACGCATCAGCACTTTGGCATAACCATCCGGACTGTAGGTTTTTAACTTTTCATCACGTACAAAAAGTACTTTGCCCGCACCGTATTTTGCCACCTGATCTTTAAAATCATCAGCGGCATTGCCAACAAACAATACTTCAAAATCAGCACCCAGTTTGCGGGCTAAGGTAATATTTTCAAAAGTAATCTTTCTGATTTGACCATCACGATGTTCACCATAAATCAAGATTTTCATTTTGATGTCTCCTGCCTTTTTCTTTCTGTCCTTAGAGTACTTTGGCTTCTTCACGCAACAGACGAAGCAGTTCCGGGACTGCATCGGCGCTGTCACCAACAATTTTGCCCGGTTCCTTCGGTGGCGGGTAATCGTAAGAAGCCACTTTCAACTGTTCTGCTTCCAGAGTGACAGGACGTTCTTCGATCTGAATTTTTTTGGCGCGCATAATGCCCTTTAATGACGGGTAACGTGGTTCATTAAGGCCACGCTGGGCGCCAATAATGGCCGGCAGGCTGCATTCCACAATTTCATGCCCACCATCAATCTCTCGTTCGGCCTTAACGTTGTTCCCGTCAATTTCCAGTTTGATGACTACCGTTACGGCAGGCATGTCCAGCAGAGAGCCCAAAATAGAGGGCATTTGATTATGATCATCATCGATGGCCTGTTTGCCTAAAAAGATGAGGTCGTAATTACCTTCTTTTAGCACTTCGGCCAGAGCTTTGGCGGTGACCAACGGATCGTCCGGGTGGCGGTCCGCTTTTAGATGAATCGCCTTGTCTGCCCCCATGGCCAGTGCGGTACGCATGGCCGTTGTTACACGATCCGGACCCAATGATATGACGGTGACTTCCCCTCCGTTATTTTCTTTGAGCTTTACCGCTTCCTCCACGGCAAACTCATCATAAGGATTCAAAATGAAATTAATGTCGCTCTCATCTACCTGACGCCGGTCTTCTGTTAGTTTAATCCGGGCTTCGGTATCTGGTGTTTGTTTCACGCAAACCGCAATGTTCACGATGACCTCCTAATTCATTTGACCAACAATAAGACGGGCTTAATTTACAAAAAAAATCATTACAATGTGTTGAAATTGTCAATCTTTTTGAGAGGAAAAATAATTTTATCCGGCTGTGTACGAATGTTTTAAAATCAAGGTCAGATTATTACAAAGGAATGAACAACCATCAGGCTTTATTTTGAACCTTTTTGCGGTCCAGGGCAATCTGTTTTTTTCCTCCTATACGAGGATGAAGATTATTGAGAGTTCGTGTTTTTACAATAATAGGAGGTCTACGACGTCCATTTAACCGTGTTTTCTGGCCAAAACCGATAATTGAAGATGATCCGTTATTGAATGAAATACCGGTTTATTGCGGTCCTTTTCTGCAATTTTTTCGAAATCTACGATGTCCTATTAAACCATTGCTTCCTCGCTAAAATGTGATGATCAATTATTGTAATATTGATTAACCACCCTTCTATTGCAGGCAGCTTTGTAAAAGATGAATTAAAATGTTTTTTTAACTGCAAGCAATTCCATCAAGCCTTCTGTCGGCCGGTAACGGAAACCGGCTTCTTTTTCAAAGTTTTGTAACCGATCTGACAATTGTCCGGCATCCTGTGCTGCCACCCAGCGGATTAATCCGCCATGAAAGGGTGGAAAGCCCAGTGCCGAAACCGTTAAAAGATTTAATTCTTCTTTCCTGACAGCTCCTTCTTTTAAGAACTGTGCCGCCCAATTCGCCAGCAATAAATTGATGCGTTGCCGGATATATTCGTTTGTCTCCGTGTCGTTTCTTTTGTTCATTGCTTTTTTTAACTCTTCCTCTTCAAGCCAATGAAGCAATTGTTGAACGTTAAATAGTCCCAAAATTTCCTTTTGAGGATCATATTGCAACATGGATTTCAGCACGGTGGCAAAGGGTTTGGCACCGAGCTTCTTCAGCAATTGAAAAGGGCCCGTTTGCCAACCAAAGGCTTTCATGGCCTGATCAATTTGCCC
>CAYNLJ010000242.1:0-3973 GCA_964398005.1 uncultured Caldithrix sp.
CAGCAGCACAATTTGTTTTTTGTTCTTTCGGCCCTCAAATAAGCTAAAAAACCTTTAACTTTTCCATAATGCCCCTGTCCTTCCGGGTTCTAAAGTTGTTTAATCTGTAATTTTGTATTATCTTTAGGGCTCAATTTTTAACAATTCTAAATAATTAACGGAGAAATACTTAGCAATGATAAAACGGATCAAAGGTACTCAGGATATTTTACCGGAAATGAGCCCGCAATGGACTGCCTTAGAAGAGCTCATTCGCAGGACCATGCGGCTTTACAATTTTCATGAAATGCGCACACCCATTTTTGAACAAACGCAACTTTTTGCACGTGGTATTGGCCAATTAACCGATATTGTTTCCAAAGAGATGTACACCTTTCTGGATCGTGGTAAAAAGCAATTAACATTAAAACCGGAGATGACCGCTCCCATCATGCGCGCCTACATTGAAAACAAACTTTACGCACGCGCGCCACTTAATAAACTTTTTTACATCGCTCCACTTTTTCGGCAGGAAAACCCACAGGCCGGCCGACTTCGTCAATTTCATCAATTCGGAGCGGAATCCTTAGGTACAACGGATCCCCTGGCCGATGTGGAAATTATTGATCTGGCCATGACCATTTTTTCAACCGTTGGCCTCAAAAAAATCAATCTAAGGATCAATTCGGTTGGTGACCCAAAATGCCGGACACCTTACAAGGAGACACTGAAAGCATACATCAAACCACGTCTCGACCAGTACTGTGAAGATTGTCAGCGGCGTTACGAAGAAAATCCACTGCGCGTTCTGGATTGTAAAAATGAAACGTGTCAACAACTCAATCAAAATGCGCCAAAACTGAATGACCACTTGTGTGAAGATTGTGCCGCTCATTACACAAAGGTAAAAGAGACATTAACTGCTCTGGAAATCCCTTTTACCGAAGATCCTTACCTGGTGCGCGGTTTGGATTACTACACGCGCACCGTTTTTGAAATTACCAGCGAAGCACTCGGAGCACAAAATGCGATTTGTGGTGGTGGGCGCTATGATTTGCTGGCCAAAGAATTGGATGGCCCCGACACTCCTGCAGTCGGCTTTGCGGCCGGTATGGAACGGCTGTTAATTGCCATGCAACAGGAAGGTATTGTGCTGCGGGAATTGCCCCGGCTGGACATTTTTATTGTAGCTTTAGGCGAACAGGCCAAAGAGGAGGCCCCCCGCTGGCTAAAAGAATTGCGCAATACAGGATTTTCAACTGAAATGGATTACCTGGGACGCAGCATCAAAGCTCAGATGCGTGAAGCTAACCGGCAAAAAACCAAATTTGTTCTGCTTTTAGGAGAAGATGAACTGAATCAAAAGCAATTCACCGTAAAACTGATGGACAAAGGTGAACAAATTTCTGTGCCATTTGATGAAGTAATTTCCTTTTTGAAAAAACAAGCAGCAGTAGATTAAAGATAAAAACGGTTCCTAAAAATGACAGACTACTCAAAGTCTAATTTAACGACTAAAAAAGGCTGGCAAAGGATTTTTCGGCGTTGGCAGATCAAAAGCTTGCGCACATTGTACAAGCTGAATGCTCCCACCGATTTGTACCTTTTGGGTCTGGCCGCTATTGTAGGCGTTTTAACCGGATTTGGCGCCTACTTGCTGAATATTATTGTTAATGGCGTACACTTTGTGCTGTTTGAACATATCGGTATAAGCTTGTTTACCGATCAGGTTTCAAATTTTTTGCGCATTCTCTACCCGGCCATTGGCGGTTTGTTGGTAGGAATTATTGCCTTCAAATTCTCGCCTGAAGTTAAAGGGCATGGCATCCCCAGTGTGATGGACGCTGTTGCCAACAAAGGCGGTTACATTAGAAAACGAGTTACCGTTTTAACCTCCATCAATTCGGGCTTAACCATCGGTTCGGGTGGTTCGGCCGGTAAAGAAGGTCCCATTGTACAAATTGGTGCAGCCATTGGTTCGAGCATTGGTCAGTTATTTCACGTTTCACAAAGACGATTAAAAATTTTAGTCGGTTGTGGCGCGGCAGGTGGTTTGGCCGCTGTTTTTAACGCACCGGTTGCCGGCGTGCTGTTTGCCATTGAAATCATTTTAGGTGACTACAGTCTGGGGGTTTTTTCGCCTATTGTCATCTCTTCGGTAATTTCGACCACTTTGGCCCGTTCACTGGTTGGTTCCAGTCCCTTGTTCCACATCCCGCAATACACACTGCAAAGTCCGGCTGAATATCCGTTGTATTTGCTGATGGGCTTATTAGGTGGCATTTTAGCCGTAGTCTTTATTAAAACCCTGTACGGCATCGAAGATCTTTTTGAGGAAAAGCTGGATTTCCCGTCCTGGGTTAAACCAGCCATTGGTGGCCTGCTTACCGGTATTATTGCTTACAAATTCCCTGAATTGTATGGTTTTGACGACTCGGCAACGCACACAGCCTTAATGGGTTACACTGAAATTTCCATTATTGCGGTTTTAATTGTAGCTAAAATTTTAGCCACTTCTTTCACCCTTGGTTCCGGAGGAACGGGCGGTCTGTTTACCCCATCATTGTTTATTGGAGCCATGTTTGGTGCTTTGTTCGGTACTGTTGCCAATCAGATTTTCCCGGGAGTTACGGCACCTCCGGGAGCTTACGCTCTGGTGGGCATGGGCGTCATTGTTTCCGGAACCATTCATGCTCCCTTAACCGCACTTTTGATGATCTTTGAAATCACCGGCGATTACAATATCATTCTGCCTTTAATGCTCGGCACTGTTACTTCGGTAATTGTGGCTCGCGCGCTGGAGCGGGAATCTATTTACACAATGAAAATTTCTCTTTTTTCTCACAGGACCGAAGCCGGTAAAAACCTTGATATTTTACGCAGTCACCGCATCACTGGCTTAATAACCAACGAGGTGCCTGTTGTTTATGAGTACACCCCTTTTGAAGAACTTCTGGATCTCTTCATGAAAACTCATTACAATACCATTCCGGTGCTGGACAAAGACAACCGGGTAGTAGGCACCATTTCTTTAAGAGAGATCAGGCCGGTATTGTTCGACAAAGACATCGCCCCATTACTTTTAGCCATTGACATTATGAGTGAAAACATTTTTGTCCTGGAACAGGACAGCACGCTGGAAGAGGCAATCCAAAAAATGGAAATCGACGATTCGGATCTGCTGCCGGTTGTTGATTCAACTCAAAACATGCGCTATTTGGGCATGGTTGCTCGGGAAGATATTTGGCGCAAATACTCCAAAGAGAGTTTGTTGTTAACCGATAGTCGGGAATAAAATTGCAAAAAATTAGTAAAAATAAGCTGAAATGGCTGCGTCAGTTGCAGCAGAAAAAGTACCGTAACCAGTACAACGCTTATCTCATCAGCGGTTTACGTGCGGTGCAGGAGGCATTGACTGCACCTCAAATAAAGCTGAAATCAATTCTAATCGAGGAAAGCCATTTACATTTAATGAATGAATTGCCTGCCTTTCAGTGTAAAGAAATTTTTTCTTTGACTGAGAAAGAATTCAGCCAGATTGTGGAGGAAAAAACACCCCAGGGTATTGCCGTTGTTGCCGAGCGTCCGCAACCTCAACTAATAATCGAAAAATTACCAGCCAGGCTGCTTTTTCTTGAACAGGTAAACGATCCGGGTAATTTAGGTACTTTGTTTCGAAGCGCTGCCTGGTTTGGCTGGCAGACCCTTTTACTGAGTTCTAATTCTGTAGATCCCTTTGCACCTAAAACGGTAAGAGCCAGCGCCGGCAGCATTGCCCACTTAACCCTTTTTGAAGGCATTACCCCGGAACAACTTAAAGAAATTAAAAGCAAAAACAATCACTTATTGATTGCCAGCTCCGTTAAGGGAGGCCAAGCCCTTAGTCAATTTTTCCCGGCCCAAAAGGACAAAATAATTCTGGCTCTGGGTTCAGAAGCACACGGGTTATCTAAAGAAATTTTGGAAATCAGTGACCAACTTTTAACCATTCCCA
>CAYNLJ010000243.1:0-3969 GCA_964398005.1 uncultured Caldithrix sp.
CGCGTTTTGAGGATTTGACCGGCCGGTCCGTAAATAATCATTTGCCTGATTTCGAAGCCGGCTTTGAGTATTTCCTCCGTATCAATCTTTAATTCTTCCAGCAGTTTTAAAATTTTCGCTGGAATACCGTCGCCACAGACTTTGTCTCTTGGAAAAATTGCATGATCAATTAACGCAAAGTCTACACCCAATTGCCCTAATCTGATGGCTGCGGCACTTCCCGATGGCCCCGCGCCAAACACGACTATGGGACAATCGATTGTTTTACTCATTCAATTTCCCCGCCCTAAAAACTTACAGAGATAATTTTTAAGCCCGGGTTCCAGCAGATAAGCGGTTAGAACATAGACTCCACTGCCCAGCACCAAAATCAAAACAAAACGCCACAATTGGCCCAGCGCTGCAGGCAACAGAATGCGGACAAGCCAGAGGACGGCAGCCATTACCAAACTGCTTACTACGGGAGTCCGGGATGTCTTAAGCCATTGTTTTAAAGAGAATTGCATCAACCTGGTGCTCTGCACCAGAAAGAGGATGGTTAGTACCAAGATAGCCGAAGCTACACCAGCAACCATCCAAAATAATCCTTTAAAAAGAGTAAAAAGAAGGGCTATGGTAAGCGAAATCAAATAGAATAAATTCATTTTTAATTCGATTTCCGGTTTTCCTTTAGCTAACACCACCACACTGGCTAATGTCCAAAGCGAACGTGAAAAACCGACGATGGTCAGGATTTGTAAAATCTGAATCAAGGGATGCCATTTAGATCCGTAAAAAATCCTTACAAATTCCGGTGCAATAAAAACCATGCCGGTAAAAATAGGTAAAATAACCAGCAGTATGCCACGGACGGTTTCCTGATAAAGTCGGTTAAATTCTAATGGTTGATCCTGAACAATGGAAAAGGTTGGGAACATAACCCGTAAGACATTTTTTGAAATTCTCTGTACCGGGAAATCTACCAGTTGATATCCCACACTGTAGTAACCAAGGGAAGTTTCTCCCAGCCAACGCCCAATCACCAGATTTGGCAGATTCACATTCAAATAACCAATAATGCGTGTAAAAAAAACTTTTCCGCCAAAGCCAGATAATTCGGATAATGCTGCTCTGGAAAATCCAACACCATGCCATTCTTTGAGCACAACAAGCGAACTTAATGTAAAAACAAATTCCTGAGCAATGATGGCAACTACAAAACTCCAAACGCCAAATCCCAAAATGGCCATCAAGGTAGCAATTGATGCGTAAACCACTACCGACATCAGTTGTAAAACGCCCAGTCCCCTAAATCTTAATTGTTTGGAAAGACGCACGACGGGAATGCCCCGAAAGGCGTAAAAGAAAAAAATCAAACTCAGCCATCTTAAAATGAGTACCAGCTGATCATTCTTAAAAAACCGAGCGACCAGGGGCGCGAGAAAAAAGATCATCAGATAAAAAAGGACCGCCAGAATCAGGAAGATGGTAAAGGTTGTCTGATAATGGATGGGTTGCAGGTCTTTTTTCTGGATTAGCGGTACGCTTAAGCCAAGATCAAATAATACGTAGGCTAATTGAGTAAAAATAAGCGCCATGCCGATTAAACCGAAATCTTCCGGCAATAGCAGATGTGCCAGCACAAACATGGCCGCTAATTGCACGATCCTGGCTAACACTTCGGTGCTGATCTGCCATTTAATCCCTCGAACCGATTTTTGTTGCAGGCTCGGTTCGCTGTTTTTTTCTGAGGGCAATAGATTCCTTTCCAAACAGGTAAAATTAATGGTTTAACCAACTAATCGGCATGATCAGATTTTAAATTAGCCTTATTGTTTTTAGAACACCTTCGCCTCTTAAATCCTTGCTGGTAGATTAATTGTTCTGTTAGTTCTAAAGTCTGTCTGTCTTTTCTTTTAAAGACTTGGGATGTCCCCTTTGGCAAGCCTGGAATGCATTCTCCGACAAGCTCGTTACATGTCTAGATTTTTTCCAGTTCTGCCAGTAGTGCCTCTAATGATAGTTGAGCTTCTTCCCATTGGGTTTCCCACTGCTGCAAATCGTTGAGCAATTGTTTGTACTCTTTTTGCAGTTGAACAAGCAATTCGCTGTTCTGATAGGTAGTCGGATCCGCCAATTGCTGTTCCAGTTCGGTTTTGCGCTTTTCCCCTTTTTCAATCTGATCTTCCAACTGAAGCACCTTTTGGTTGAGTGCATTCCGTTGTTTGCTGATCCGTTGCCGGGCCTCAGCTTCAATACGCTTCTGTTCTTTACTTTTTTTAGTCGTAGTTTTCGAAACCGTTTCATTTGCTGTCGTCTTTGCCGCTACGGATTGTTCAGCAGAAGTCCGCAATTCTTTGAGACGCAGGTAATCGCTGTAGTTACCTTCGTACTCGTGTAACCTACCATCTTTAATCTCCACCACTTTGTGGACCAGCTTGTCCAGAAAGTAACGGTCGTGTGAAATGATAAGCAGGGTACCATCGTAATTCTTCAAAGCGAATTCCAGCGCCTCTTTGGATTTCAGGTCGAGGTGGTTGGTTGGTTCATCCATGATCAGGAAATTGGCTGGTGAAAGCAAAATTTTAGCCAGTGAAACCCTGGCCTTTTCACCTCCGGAAAGCACTCCGATCCGCTTTTCCACGGCATCTCCGCTAAAGCCAAAAACGCCCAAGATGTCCCTTTCCCGGCCGCTGAATTCCGGTGCCGCACCGGCCTGAACGGCTTCAAAAACCGTTTTGTCAAGATTCAAAGCATCCACCTGATGCTGGGCGTAATAACTAACTTTAACACGCTGCCCAAGATGAATTTGTCCCTGCACCGGTTTAAGTTCACCGGTAATCAAACGTGTGAAAGTTGTTTTACCAATACCATTTGGTCCCACCAGGGCAATTTTCTGTCCACGGTAAATCTGGAAATTAACGCCTTTAAAAATCCAGGGTTGTTCCTGCAGATAACGAAAATAGAGATCTTCGATTTTCAGAACATCTTTGTAACTCTGAACAGCGGCTTTAATTTTAAACTGCAGGAACTGGTCTTCTTCGGGAAGCTCAATACGCTGTAGTTTTTCCAGCCGTTTGATGCGACTTTGCACCTGAGCCGCTTTGGTCGCCTTGTAACGAAAACGATCAATAAATTTCTGGATGCGCTGAATTTCGGCCTGTTGTTCCTCCCATTGTTTGAGCAGTAACTCGCGCCGCTTAGCTTTTTCCTGTTCGTAAAAATGGTAGTTGCCGTGGTAAAGCGTCAGTTGCCCACTGTGCAATTCGGCAATGATTTGTACCAGACGATCGAGAAAGAAACGGTCGTGAGAAATGACAATCATGCTGCCCGTAAAGCTGCGCAAAAAGCCTTCGATCCATTCCAGCGAGGGCAGATCGAGATGGTTGGTCGGTTCGTCCAGCAACAGCAAATCCGGTTTGATTAACAGAAGTTTTGCCAGATAAGCACGCATGCGCCAGCCACCACTGAATTCTTTTAAGGGCCGCAAAAAATCGCTCTCTTTAAAGCCCAGGCCCATTAATATTTTTTTTGCTTCGGATTCGATTTCGTAACCGCCGAGTAAGCTGAAACGATCCTGCAGGGAACCTAATTTTTGCAATAAGGGATGATCATCATGGTACTGTCCTGAGCTCAGTTTTTGCTGTATTTCAAGAATCTGCAATTCGATTTGTTGGATCTCTGCATGGCCTTCCAGCACCGAACCCAGCAACGTCCCTGTTTCAAAAGCCACCGGTTCCTGGGGCAGATAACCGATTTTGTAACCGCGTGGTGTTAAAATGGTACCACTAAGCGGTTTGATTTCCCCCACCAGAATACGCATTAAAGTAGTCTTGCCGGCGCCATTCGGGCCAATCAATCCAATTTTCTGCCCGGGATGAACCGACAGGTTTACTTCATTTAGTAAGCGCCGTTCCCCTATTTCATATGATAAATCTTTGATTTGCAGCATCGTCTGAACTCCGTAATAAAGCATTGAATTTACAGAAA
>CAYNLJ010000244.1:0-3960 GCA_964398005.1 uncultured Caldithrix sp.
CGGATCATTATTAAGCTGAGCCATGTTCTGGTGGACGACCAGGAGAAGGCACTGCAGTTTTACACCAAAATGCTGGGCTTCGAAAAGAAAGAGGATGTCCCCTTAGGTCCCTACCGCTGGTTGACAGTCACCTCACCGGCCGGTGTTCAAGGCGTTGAACTTCTGCTGGAACCCAATGCGTATCCGGCAGCCAAAGAATTTCAGCAGGCTTTGTACAAAGATGGCATTCCGGCGGCTGTCTTTTTTGTGGACGACATTCAGAAAGAATATGAACGTTTGACCAAACTGGGCGTAACCTTTAAAAGTCCGCCCGTCAAAACCGATCAGGGGCTGACCATTGCTATTTTTGATGACACCTGCGGCAACTGGGTTCAGCTGGTTGAAGAATAATGCAAAATTTAATGGAACGACAAGGATGATAGTACAAAACAATTTAGAAAAACATGATGTTTGGATTTATGTGATCGACAAAAATGATAATTTTGTCTTTGCAAGTGAAAACTGGCGAAATTTTGCCAGAGAAAACGAAGGGCAGGCCATAAGTCAGCCGGAAGACATTTTGGGTCAATCACTATTTAAATTTATTGCAGGCCCCGAAACAAAGCAGATTTACCATGTCCTTCTGGAAAAGGTCAGAAAAACCGGAAAAACGATTACATTCCCTTTCCGCTGTGATGCACCACATTTACGTCGTTTTTTAGAAATGACTATTTTCCCAATGGAAGACGGAAATGTACAATTTATTAGTGAATTAATAAAGGTTGAAAAAAGAGAGCCCGTTGCTCTTTTAATTCCACATCAGGAACGGTCAAAAGAGTTCATCCGGATGTGCAGCATGTGTAAAAAAGTCGCGTTGACTGAAAAGGAATGGGTTGAAGTAGAAGAGGCAATTCAAACCCTTAAACTTTTTGAAAAAGAACTTCTTCCTCAGATTACACATGGACTATGCCCACAATGTTTTAATCAAATATTAAAGGCAATGGAACAGGAAAAGTAAAGCTGTATTTGCTGGAATAAATCACTCTGATTGCGGGTTTGCAATAATTGTCTGGTTGATCATTTGGAATCTAAATATTAGGGAAACAAAAAGTTTCAGAAAAATGAGGAAAATATGGAAAAGCAAAAAGGAAAAGTCATAGGCGTCGGCGGTATCTTCTTTAAAAGCCCTGATCCTGAAAGACTGAAAGCATGGTACAAAGAACACCTGGGCCTGCCGGTTGATCAGTACGGCGTCATGTTCATCTCTCCGCGGGAAGAGGCACCGGATGAAAAAGCATATTTGCAATGGAGCGTTTTCCCGGCCGAAACCGAATACATGAAACCATCGGAAAAAGATTTTATGATTAACTACCGTGTGGAGAATATCGAAGCGCTGGTAGAAACATTGAAGAAAGATGGGGTCAACGTGCTGGACGAAATCGAAGAATATGAGTACGGTAAATTTGTGCACATCATGGATCCTGACGGCAATAAAATTGAATTGTGGGAACCACCTCAATCCCTTTGAAAAAATAGAATCGGCAGTCTCAACTGAGTTTGAAGGTTTTATTTACGATGCTAAATAGCCCCACGCTTCTGTGCAGGGGAAAAAGAAATAACAAATAAATCATTGGAGGAACAATGAAAATCATCAAAAAAGTTTTAATCGCCATCGTGGCGCTGATTGTACTACTGTTGGTTGCCGCGCTGATTTTACCAAGCGACTACCACGTTGAACGTTCCATTGTAGTTCAGGCACCGAAGGATTCGGTTTTCAATTATCTGAAACTGCTGAAGAGTCAGGACGAATTCAGCGTTTGGAATCAACTGGATCCCAATATGAAAAAGACCTTTAAAGGTGTTGACGGCACGGTGGGTGCTGTGGCCGGCTGGCAAAGCGACAACAAAGACGTTGGCAGCGGCGAACAGGAAATCATCAAGATCGATGAAGGTAAGCGCGTGGATTTTGAACTGCGCTTTTTCGAACCGTGGGAATCCAAAGGCTACGCCTATTTTACTACCGAGGCGATCGATTCGGCAAGCACAAAAGTCATCTGGGCTGTTTTTGGCAAAATGCCCTATCCCTGGAATCTGATGTTGGTAGTCTCGGACATGGATGAGATGCTGGGCAAAGATTTGTCCCAGGGACTGGAAAATCTAAAAACGAATCTGGAAAAATAGCATGAAATATAAGGCAACCACCGTTGAGG
Organism: uncultured Caldithrix sp.; assembly: GCA_964398005.1. Taxonomy (GTDB): domain Bacteria; phylum Calditrichota; class Calditrichia; order Calditrichales; family Calditrichaceae; genus Caldithrix. Next base: position 2,190 of record CAYNLJ010000244.1, read on the forward strand.
GATATTTAAAGGAAGTACCTGAGGACAGACGGGAAGCGTTTCAACGTTTGTACGAAACGGTCAGAGAAAATTTACCGGACGGTTTTGAAGAGACCATGACCTATGGCATGATCGGCTGGGTGGTTCCGCATTCCCTCTATCCTCCCGGTTACCATGCCAATCCAAAGCAGCCTTTGCCCTTTGTTTCCATCGCCAGTCAAAAGAACCATATTGCCGTCTATCACAGTGCGATTTACAGCGATCCGAATCTCCACGACTGGTTCGTGGAACGCTATATTGAACTCAACGGCCGCAAGCCGGATATGGGTAAAAGTTGCTTGCGTTTCAAAAAACCGGACCAGATCCCCTTTAATTTACTGGCCGAACTGATGCGCAAAATGACACCTCAGGAATGGATTGCCCTTTACGAGAGCAAAATAAAATCCTGGAGAAAATCGAAATGAAACACGCCGCTAAAATTAATCTTCTCATTTTCGCAATTTTTCTGATGGGGACAGTATTTTCCTGTTCCCGGGAAAAACCGGCACCTAAGGCTGAGACGAGTTATGATTCCTTAAAAGCCAAAGCTTACGGTGCCGATGAATACGGGATGAAACAATACGTTATGGCTTTTTTAAAACGGGGGCCTAAACGGATTACCGATTCTCTGGAGGTTGCCCGTTTACAAAAACTTCACCTGCAAAACATCGAACGGCTGGCCGAAGAAGGCAAGCTGGTGCTGGCCGGCCCCTTTTTAGACAATGGCGACCTGCGCGGCATTTACCTTTTTAATGTGCCAACCGTTGAAGAAGCAAAAAAACTGACCGAAAGCGATCCCATGATTCAAAGCGGACATTTGATCATGGAATTGAAGCCCTGGTACGGTTCGGCGGCTTTAATGGAAATCAATGCTTTGCACAAAACATTGCAGAAAAAAGAGATAACGGAATAGGCAAAACTATTACGGAAGTCAAAGACCTGTTCAAAATTTGAAAGCACTTCCCTTCGCTTTCAAATTTCAGGGGAATATCAAAAGTATTTTTGTACTCAGACTTACCGCGAATGCGGCCCCTGTCGGGGAAAGTCGGGGCTATTGAAGTATTTTCGTTAGAAGGCTAAATCGCCCTGCGCATCATCGCAGGGGCATAAGAAACAACAAATCAATCGTTGGGCATTAGGCCATTTATTGAATTTACCTTAATTCATTGCTGGATTGAAGATCAAAAAATAAATTGATTCCGGGTCAGCATGTAATTGGAAAAGTTTAATCATGTAGAAGAAAGGTGAATATGAACAGCACAAAAACCGTTGAAGATTATTTGAATTCAAAATCATCCTGGCAGGCGGAACTGGTAATGTTGCGTACCATCCTGTTGGAAGCAGGTCTTGAAGAAGGCATCAAATGGGGCGCGCCGGTGTACATGGTAAATGGTAAAAATGTGGTTGGCCTGGCTGCGTTTAAGAATTACGTCGCCATCTGGTTCTTCCAGGGCGGCCTACTTAAAGATACCGCAGGCAAACTGGTCAATGCCCAGGAAGGCAAAACCAAAGCACTGCGTCAATGGCGATTCAACAACCTGCAGGAAATTGAACAGGACAAAGAACTGATCAAAGCGTACGTTCAGGAAGCAATAGCGAATGCCCGGGCAGGAAAAGAAATCAAACCACAACGCAAAAAGGAACTCATTATCCCGGATGAACTGCAGCAAAAGTTGACTGAAGATGCGGAGCTGGCCAAAGCGTTTCAATCCCTTACGCCGGGCCGGCAGCGGGAGTACGCCGAGTACATTGC
>CAYNLJ010000245.1:0-3886 GCA_964398005.1 uncultured Caldithrix sp.
GTATTTTCAAGGATTTTAGTGTCCCTTTCCAATACTTCCAATTCTGCTTTTCGATTTTTCAGTACGCTTTGCACAATGTGCGAAACAAATTCTTCGGCCAGTTGCATGTCATCCTGGAGATCAAAATAGGCCACTTCCGGTTCAATCATCCAGAATTCTGTTAAATGTCTCCGGGTTTTGGATTTTTCTGCCCGAAAGGTGGGGCCAAAACAATAAACACGTCCAAAGGCCATACAAGCGGCTTCAGCATAAAGCTGACCGCTTTGGGTTAAGTAGGCCGGACTGCCAAAATAATCGGTTTCAAACAAAGTTGTCGTGCCTTCGGCGGCATTTGGCGTAAAAATGGGAGAATCTACCAGGGTAAAATCACGTTCATTAAAAAACTGTCTGGCCGCATTAATGATTTCATGCCGGATACGCAAAATAGCATGCTGACGTTTGGATCTTATCCACAGATGCCGGTGATCCATTAAAAAATCGATGCCATGTTCTTTTTTGGTAATGGGGTAATCTTTGGCAATTTGTACAATTTCCAGATCCGTCACGTGCATTTCGTAGCCTAAGGGAGAACGTTTATCGGCAACCAGTTTGCCGGTTACAATTAATGAAGATTCCTGAGTCAGCAGATCGGTTTTTTCAAAAACTTCATCCGAAACTTCACTTTTAACCACTACGCACTGAATAATGGCTGAACCATCCCGAACCAGCAAAAAACGTACCTTCCCACTCGACCGCTTGTTGTAAAGCCAACCCTTAATGGTCACTTCCTGATTTTCATACTGAGCTGATTGACTGATGCGAATAACAGGTATCATATAATCATTTCCTTCCATATTTTCTGATCTGACTCCATTTCATTCAAGACTATCAAATATAAGCAAGGCATTAAATTTAAGCAAGGCTAAACCTGCGCTGAATCTAAATGGATTCATCAATATAAATGTTAAACATGCACAAAAATTTTGTTTGCCGGAGCAAATTTTATCATTCAGGTATTGCTTCCTACATTTACGGAACTTAAATTTTCTTGTGTAGAACTTTCATCACATTAGTATGCAACCAATAATCAGAATATTAGCAGCCATTTCTCTGTTCTTTTTTATTTCCTGCAGGCCGGACACATCTCTTCCTTTATCAACAGAAGTCACCGACATTTCTTCCATCCGGGTTCAGGGATACCTTTTTCAGGATTATCAATATGGGCGTAAGCACCAAATGGTACGGGTAAGAATCCGAAATGAGAAAAATTTGCTAATTGAAATTGATAGTGGCGCCGTTTATTTCCATAAATGGAAAATGCCTTTTGCAAATTATCTCTTTGATACGCCACAATATGAACTTGAATCCTATGACAAGAAACTGTTTTATCCTGACTCCACCTACAAGTTAACGGTTATGCTTTCGGACAGTTCAAAATATTATTTTTACATTCATACGCCTGAAAAAGACCTGATTCAATTTAATGCTCCGGGAGGTATTAATTCAGGACAGGATATTAGCATTAGCTGGCAGGAAGTTTGTAGTTCCAATCCCACACGCGTCAAAGTAGAATTTGATTATCTTGATGGCAATTCGAGGAAACATTTCAAAAAGTTTTTATCCATCGAAAATCCTGCCGAAGGTCACTTCAAGATTCCCTGGTCGCTCTTTGCACCTTTTAAAGGTTTTGATTTCGTGGATTTAGAACTTTACTATGAAACCGAAGGTTTTGTTGATTACCGTCTCTTAGATAACTCGTATTTAAGGGCGCAGTTTAAAATGAAACGATCCGTTAGCATCAGATGATTGGACCTCTATCCAATGTCAACCAGATTTCTTAAACAATCAGCCCTAATCGGCCCGCAAATTGAAATGCTAAATCATTTAAAAATTTTAGCGTTCAGAAAATCAAAACGACGCAACAGCTTTTGTTCTAATGCAACTTCATTTTTCCTTTGAGAAATTTTTCCAGCAAATCCACATCATCCGGAGAACCAATATATAATGGTGTACGCTGGTGCAGCTCTGTTGGTTGGATCTCCAGAATACGCTGCTTCCCATCGATGGCCTTGCCTCCGGCTTGTTCTGCTATGAATGACAGAGGATTTGCCTCGTAAAGCAGGCGCAGTTTACCTTTGGGTGCTTTTTTAGAAGGTGGATACAGAAAGATGCCTCCGTACAAGAGATTTCTATGAAAATCACTTACCAGAGAACCAATGTAGCGGGAATTCATTGGTCGGTTGGTGTCACCATCTACTTGTTTTATGTATTGTACATATTGTTTAATTGGGTCATCCCAATAAGCATAATAACTTTCATTTAAACTGTAAATTTTGCCTTTTTTAGGAATTTTAATATTGGGATGGGAGAGGACAAATTCACCATAACTGGGATCTAAGGTAAAGCCATAAACGCCATTACCCGTGGTGTAAACCAACATGGTACTTGAACCATAAATGACATAACCGGCACAAATTTGTTTCATCCCGGTTTGCAAACAATCTTCCAGTCGCCCGGGTCTGCCTTCAGGGGTGACCCGATGGTAAACCGAGAAAATGGTACCTACACTAACGTTGGCATCAATATTTGATGAACCATCCAGTGGATCAAACACAACTACGTATTTACCTAAGGGATAATCCTCAGGAATTGGAATAACATCTTCAGATTCTTCGGAGGCCATTACACAGGTATGGCCATTGTGATCGAGGGCCTTAATTAAAGTGTCATTTGCAAATTCATCCAATTTTTTTACGGCTTCTCCCTGCACATTGGTGTAACCGGCTTCACCCAAAATATCCATTAATCCGGCTTTATTTACATGATAGGAGATTAACTTGGCTGCAAAAGCAATGTCGTTCATTAAATCAGTAAATTTACCGGTAGCTGTTGGATATTTGCGTTGTTCTTCAATAATGTGTCTGGTTAAAGTAATAATTTTGCCACTCATTTTTAACTCCCCTCAAAAATTCAATAAATAGAAACAGATGTATATAATTTAAGAAAAAATTCATTAAAGAAAAATGGTTTTTTAACTTTTTTCAGGTAAATTTTATTTAATTCCCAATTCCTTGCACATGCGGTGAAAATTTGGAGGAGCTAGGCCTAACAGACGCGCCGCTTCTGCATCGCTACTTGACCTTTGACGCACAAATTCAAAATATTTTTTCTTAAAGGCCTTCTCGATATCTCTCCAGGGCGCAATATTGGCTGCATCCCAGATGAAGCCATTCTCCTGTTCCAGATTAGTTTTACTTTGTGGGGCAAGGCCCAGAGAATTTTTAACATCCTTTACTTCGATTTGGCCGTCAACATTGTAGAGTAAGCGCTGAATGACGTTTTGTAATTGTCTTACATTGCCAGGCCATTCAAAACTTTGCAGGTAATCCATGGCCGCTTTGGAAATTTGCGGTTTATTTAGTTCAAGGTTCGCGGCAAAATGATGCAAGAAATGTTCAACCAACAAGGGAATATCTTCTCTTCTCTCGCGCAGGGGAGGAATGTGGAGATTAATTACATTCAAACGGTAAAAGAGATCTTCCCGAAATTTCTTCTGTTGAACTGCCTGCACCAAATCTTTATTAGTGGCGGCAACTACTCTGACATCGACCTTTATCTTTTCGGTCCGGCCGATCTTATCAATTTCTCCATCCTGTAAAACGCGCAGTAACTTAACCTGAGCAGACATGGGCAATTCGCCGATTTCATCCAGAAAGACGGTACCATGATTGGCTGCTTCAAATAAACCAATTTTTTTGTCTGTCGCTCCGGTAAAAGAACCTTTCTCAAAGCCAAATAACTCGCTTTCGATCAAATCATGGGGCAAACTGCCACAATTGATGGTCATAAATTTTTCGAAACGCCGTTTGCTTAAATAATGCAGATGTGTAGCAACCAGTTCCTTACC
>CAYNLJ010000246.1:0-3873 GCA_964398005.1 uncultured Caldithrix sp.
GTGCGCAAAATTACCGGCTACCTGCCGGAAAACCCGCCGCTTTACATGGATATGACCGTTGATGATTACCTGACTTTTGTCAGTAAAATTAAAGGTGTGCCGCGGGATAAAGTGCGCAAAGAAGTGGATACCGTTGTCGAAAAAGCCAACATCGGCGATGTGCGTAAGCGCATCATCGGCAAACTCTCCAAAGGTTACAAGCAACGCGTGGGCCTGGCCCAAAGTTTAATCAACAATCCGCAAATCGTTATTCTGGACGAACCGACGGTTGGTCTGGACCCCAAACAGATTATTGAAATCCGGCAGTTGATCAAAAATTTGGGCGGCGATCATACGGTCATTCTCTCTTCCCATATTCTACCGGAAATTGAACAGACCTGCGAACGTGTGGTGATCATTAATGAAGGCAAAGTAGTGGCTGAAGACACGGTAGAAAACCTGACCAATCGCATGCATGGCGTTCAACGCATTACCCTGCAGGTAGAAGGAACAGAAGACGCCATTAAGCAGGCTTTACAACCCATTTCTGACATTCAAAAATTGGAATTCAACAGTAAAGGCAACGACATCCGCGAGGTGGTCGTCGAAACGCCTAAGGATGTGCGTAAAGAACTGGCCAAAGCCATTGTCAGCAATGGCTTGGGATTGCTTGAACTTTCCACCGAACGTTTTACTCTGGAAGAAATCTTCCTGCACCTGACGACAAAAGAGGAGGTGGCCTGAAAATGAGAGCAACATTAGCAATATTTCAGAAAGAGTTTAAATCCTTTTTCTATTCACCGATTGCTTACGTAATTTTGGCCCTGTTTACGGCCTTAACCGGTGTTTTCTTCTATTTGTATTTGTCCAGTTTTGTCGAAGCTGCTTTTATGGACATGATTCGTTCGCAGCAATATCGCATGGCACCGCAAAAGTTCAATGTGAATCTGATGTTGATTCGTCCCTATTTCTGGAACATCGCCCTGATTTCGCTGTTCACATTACCCACCATTACCATGCGTCTTTATTCCGAAGAAAAACGACTGGGCACTGTAGAATTGCTTTACACTACGCCTATCACCCCATTACAAATCATTTTGGGCAAATTTTTGGCAGGCGTAGCTTTTTACATTGTGCTGCTTTTACCAACCATGTTCTTTCAGGCGTTACTGTTCATTTACGGCGATCCTGAATTTTTGCCGGTGCTTTCCGGTTACATTGGTTTAATTCTGCTTGGATCAGCGTTTATTTCGGTTGGATTGTTCATCTCCACCACGACGGAAAACCAGATTATTGCAGCCATTGGCGGCTTTGGCATGTCGCTGCTGCTTTGGGTCGTGGGCTGGGGCGCCAATTTTGTAGGCCCAACCTTGAAACCCATTTTAAATTACATCTCCATTATCAACCATTTTGAAGATTTTGCCCAGGGCGTGGTTGATTCCAGCCACCTGGCTTATTACGTACTGTTTGTGATTGTAGGACTTTATTTCTCACTGAAAATGGTTGAATCGGTAAAATGGCGTGCCTGATTGCAGGCGGTGGCAAGTTGGTTAAAATAGAAATGGAGAGAACAAGCGATGAAAAAATTTGAAAATATATCTGGATTGGTAGGCATTATTGCCTTACTGGCGGCCCTGGTCTGGTATTCCATCAATCAGGTGTGGCAGGTTTACCACTGGATTTTACTGGTGTTAGGTGTGCTTGGCCTGGGCTACTTCATTTTCATGATTTACCGTAATCGGCAGCGGGAACTTTCCAAACGGTCCATTAAGTATGGTTCCAATGTAACCGTGCAACTCATTGTGGTGCTGGCCATTGTGGCCATGCTGGCCTTTATTTCTACCCGGCATCACATTCGTTTTGACTGGACCAAAAACAAGCTGTACAGCCTTTCGGATCAAACCGAAAAAGTGCTGGAAAATTTGAATAAAGACGTCAAGTTAGTTGCCTTCTTCAAGTCTTCCGAACAAAACCGGGCACGAGATCTGTTAGATGAGTACAACTACCGTTCCTCTCACTTGACCTACGAATTTGTTGATCCTGATGAACGGCCGGAAATCGCCAAACAATACGGCATTCGCAAATACGGAACCATTGCTGTGGAAAGTGGGCTGAAAAAGGAACTGGTTGAAAAATTGGAAGAAGGCGAATTAACCAATGCCATCATCAAAGTGACCCGCGATGAAGAAAAAATCGTTTACTTTTTGACAGGACATGGAGAACGATCGATTAAAGATGAATCGGCTGAAGGCTATTCCAACGCGGTAGAAGCGATTAAAAAAGAAAATTACCTGGTACGTGAATTGAATCTGGCCCGTCGTAAGAATGTACCGGACAGCTGCACGGTGCTGGCCATTGTAGGCCCCAAAACGAACTTCCTGCCTGGCGAACTGGACAGTATTAAAAAATACGTGGACAACGGCGGGAAATTGCTGTTAATGGTTGATCCGGAACATCCGTCGGACATTGCGGAGTTTGCAGCGAACTACCATGTGCAAATCGGCAACGACATGGTGATCGACGTGAGTGGTGTTGGTCAGTTGTTTGGTGCCGGACCCGGCATGCCGTTGGTCACCACTTACGATAAAAATCACGCGATAACCAAAGAGTTCAACATCATGACCTTTTACCCGCTGGCTTGTTCGGTAACGCCAATGGAAAACAAAGGCGGCTACACCATTACCGAATTATTGAAGACTTCCGGCAACAGCTGGGCTGATGTGGATTACCAGAGTGGTAAAGTCTCTTTTGACCCGGAAAAGGACAAGAAAGGCCCGGTAACCCTGGCGGTAGCTGTTGAAAAATCGGCCAGCAAACCGAAAATTTCTCTGGTCATTTTTGGCGATTCCGATTTCGCTAAGAATGGCTTCTTTAAAAATCAGGGGAACATGAATCTGTTCATGAATACCATTAATTACCTGGCCGAAGAAGAAGATCTGATTTCAATCCGGCCCAAGGAAATTGATGACCGACGGCTGTCCATGACTCAGGCCGATGTGAAAGGTTTGTTCTACCTGGTTGTCATTGCGATTCCGTTACTGGTCATCATTATCGGTGTCGTGATTTTTATTCGTCGCAATCGGTAATTCAAAATCGGGGAGGCCAAAAGCCTTCCTGATTTTACTTAATCCTGTGGAACAAGTGCCAAAAAAGAGGAGACGGTGCTAAAATGCGCAATACGATTATTCTGGCAGTGATCGCGATTGCCCTGGCTGCTTACGTCTATTTTGTAGAAATCAAAGGCGGTGAGCAAAAGGCAAAAGAAAAAGAAATTGCCGGTAAACTGTTTAATGTTAAAAAAGACAGCATCGACCATATCATCATTGAAAAGAATGGCCAGACCTTTGAGTTTGTCAAAAAGGATGATGCCTGGCAAATTGTGCAACCCATTCAGACGCTGGCCGATGAATCACCGATCAATTCGGTACTTTACAGTTTAAGTAATACCAAAAAGATCCGTACTTTTAGCGCCAGCGGCAAAAATCTGGCCACTTATGGTCTGGGCGGGCAGAGTATTAAAGTGCAATTTTCCGGCAAGGGAGTGCCCGAACAGTGGATCAAAATTGGCGACCGGACACCGGTAGGCGGCAATGTATTTGTCACCAGTGATGATTCTACGGTGGTCATTGTTGCTTCTTCCATTAAAAGTACTATGGACAAGTCCTTGTTCGACTGGCGTGACAAAAAGGCCATTCATTTCAAGAAAGATCAGGTTAAAGAGTTCACGCTTAAAAATCCCTATGGCAGGTTCCATTTTGTTAAAGATGGCAACAACTGGCGTTTAACCGAGCCGATTGAAAGCCGTGGCGACAACAGTAATATTAATGCGGTATTAAATAAACTGGATTACGGGCGTATTAAAGCCGTGGCCGCCGAAAATCCCAAAAATCTGGC
>CAYNLJ010000247.1:0-3849 GCA_964398005.1 uncultured Caldithrix sp.
AATAGTGAATTTTGGCTGCAGGACAAAATGATTAATTGCACAAGTCTGGTGGCGTCGGGTTTTGGAATGAATAGCAGATGGATTTAAAGTTGAAATCCAAAGCACGAAAATCAAAACAAAGTTGGAAACATAGACGGAATCTCTCCCACTGCTCGCAGAGGGAGGAGGAACACGACCTTTAATTCATCATTGGCCGGTACGGTTACCGGGCGTGTTTCAGGCGCAAATACTGTGAGCCGTTTAAATTTTTCTATCGCTGATTGCTACTTGTTTACTTTCAACCAGGGAAACTCAGTGGCAGTGCCCAAATCCAGGATGCGAATGTTACGCCATTTTACCTGAAGTCCTGCTTTGGGGTGTTGATGCACCTGTAAACCGATAAAACCTTCGCTTAGGGCAGAGTCTATTAAATTGGCAGCCGGAACACCGTTAATCCAGGTACGAATATGACTGCCAATGGCCTCGATGTGCAGATGATTCCAGTCTCCATGTTTGAAGGCCTTGCGGGCCGCTTCATTCAGACGCATATCGTACAGCCAGCCTCGTCCTGCTTCGTCGTAAATGCCGGCCGTCCAGGCGCGTGGCGAGGGATCAATCTCCACCTGGTAACCATGAACCCTGCCATTCTGGTAATCGGATGTGCTTTGACTGCGGATCTGAACACCGGAATTCAATTCTTCATCTACCCAAAATTCCAGTTCAAGCACAAAATTGGCATAGTGTTGTTCAGTACACAAAAAACTGTTGGGTTCACCGGGTACGGTGGTACCCACAATTGCACCGTCTTTTACTTCAAATTTGGCCTTACCGTTTTTTTGCACCCAGCCTTTCAGTGTTTTGCCATCAAAAAGAGATTCCCATTCGGCGTTCAGCCGGTTGCCGGCATTGGCTAAAACGGCAATCAGTAATAATAAAAATAACGCTTTTAATTTTTGCATTTCCAGATTCCTTTACTTTTTGTACACTTTTATTTTTAAATTACGAAACCAGACTTCATCCGTATGGTCTTGTAGGACAATGTGTCCGGCCCGTTTCTTGGCAAAATTTTCAATATTGTGGTATTTGCTTCTGGCAAAGCGCTCTTTAAAATCCGCTGAATCCAAATCGAATTCCAGTACCTTCTTCCCGTTTAGCCAGTGTTCCCCATGATTACCAATAAACACGATGCGTGACTGGTTGAATTCACCAACCGGCTTCAGGTGCTTGTTTTGAGGTTCAATTAAATCGTACAAAGCAGCTGCCCGGTGTGTAGGCTTTTTCCCGTCGGGATGATGGTCATCATCAAGAATCTGGTATTCAAACCCCAGAGCCGCGTATTTAGGTTCATGGCTGACCGACAGGGCTTCGGAAACATTGTATTTAACCCCGCTGTTCCCGCCAGGGCTTATTTTCCATTCAAAATAGAATTCGAAATCCGTAAACGTCTCTTCGGTCATTAAGTCACCGCCGGCTAACGGTTGTCCATCGGACTGCAAAGGCACCTGACCACTTTCCACCTTTTTAATGCAACCATCTTCAATGACCCAATGGCCTTTAGGGATGGAATCGCGACCCAGCCCTCGCCAGCCTTTGAAGGTCTTGCCGTCGAATAATGAAGTCCATGGCACGTCCGAAACCTGATTTTCATGATTCTGGCAGGCAAGATTGAAAACCAATAACATTCCGCTTAAAAAAGCTGCTACAAAAAATTTCATTGCATTACTCCTGATTGTTGCCGACTAAATTTTTGGTTCCCAGCCCGGTTGATACTCCCGGGACCAAAGTTGCATGGCCTGGTCATCATTTTTGATGTGACCGTTCCCCGGGTCACATTCCAAACTACGTTTAACGCGTTGGGAAATGTTGCCTAAGTGGCAAAGCAGGGTGCTGATGTAGCCCTCGTCGATGGGCGAGTGAGGTTCTTTACTCAGTTTAATGGCATCCATGAAATTTTTGATGTGTAGCTCATCCAAATTCCCGCCTCCGGTGGTGTCCATCGTTTTACTGCGTTCGGCGGCTGATACCTGTTGGATGATCTTGTTGTCCAGGTCAAAAACCGTGTAACCATTACGATCGATTAATACCGTGCCTTTTTCTCCGTGAATGGTGACTCCACGGCCGCGATCCAGCACAGGGAAAGGATTGCAACTGCGACCTTCCCAGGTAATCATTTTGTCTTCAGAAAACTCATAGGTGATGTTTTGAGTGTCAAAGGCTTCCCAATCATCATTAAAGTGAAATCGTCCGCCAGCGGAAGTAACACGTACCGGGTAATCGACCTGCAAGGCCCAGCGGCAGATGTCAATTTCGTGCGTGCCATTGTTACACGATTCTCCGGTGCCCCAATGCCAGAACCAATGCCAGTTGTAATGGATTAAATTGTCTTTGAAGGGGCGTCGTGGAGCAGGCCCCTGCCACAGGTCATAATCCAACCAGTCGGGTACGGGTGCCGGTTTGCCAAAACCGATCGGGCCACGTTTGTTTGAATACCAGGCGCGCCCCAGATAAACCCGCCCAATCAGGCCGCTGTGAATTTGTTGAATAATTTCCCTTGTCTCCAGGGAGGAACGTTGCTGATTGCCCATTTGTACAATTCGATGGTACTTTTTTTGTGCCTGTACCAATAGCTCCCCTTCTGCCGGATTATGACTGCACGGTTTTTCAACGTAAACATGCTTACCAGCCTGCAAAGCCATAATAGCCATCGGCGCATGCCAGTGATCAGGTGTGGCAATGACTATGGCATCCACTTCATTATCATCAAGAGCTTTACGAAAATCCTTTAAGCCTTTTACCTTTTGACTGGTTTCCTTTTTCAGTTGATCGACTGTTCGATCCAGGACATGGCTATCCACATCACAGACATACTTAAGATGGGCTCCCATATTGGCAAAGGCCTGCGCCAGATAGTGACCACGACTGTTTACTCCGGCAACGGCAACAATTAACCTGTCATTGGCTCCCAGAACCCTTGAAAAGGAGGTGGCTTCCACCAAAGAGCCGGCCAGTAAAAATCCAGTAAGGCCGGTACTGGTTCTCTTTAAAAACTTTCGACGATTCATCATGGAGATCCCTTTTCGTTAACTTACCTGACAAAAATAATTTAGAGAAGGGCTGGAACTAAAATAATTTATGCCAATCTCCAAATTTTCATCTTTATTGGTAAATAACATATTTTAATTGAAAAAAACAAGAAAATCTTGAGAGGAAACAAACTTAGATTAAAAGGGAAAGGGAGTAACTGGAAAGGGAGTTTCAACTTTTTAAATTATCTGAGGATTTTGAATTAATAGTGTGAACTGTCAAAATTGAAATGAAAGATGAAGTGATAAATTAAGGAAAAACAGAAAGAGACAGGTCGAATCCTGCCTCTTCTGTTTAATTGGAAAAAGAATTGATAAAACGCGCCAATTTGGATTTACGATTAGCTGCTTTATTGCGATGGAAAACACCTTTGTTTACCAACTTATCCAGCAATGAATTGGTTTTCTTGAAATTTTCTAAAGCTTCTTCTTTGTTTTGGCTGTTTAAAACGGATTTAATCGCTTCTTTAACTTTTCTTTTGTAGAAACGATTACGGCTGCGCGCTTTGCGTTCTGTTCTAATCCTTTTAATAGCGGACTTATGATGAGCCATGGATTTCTTGTCTCCTCATTAATTGTTATTTCAATATTTAAAGTTTCCAAATGTAAAAAATAAAAATAAGGATGTCAAATTTAGAATTTTAAAAATTCATTATCAAAAAAAATTGCACTACAGAAAAATGGACATTAAATTTGCTGCGCTAAAAAAAAATGGATTTTTTTTAAAAAAGATATTGACTTTTAAAAATATTTATTTAAATTATAAGACTGCAAATTTTACTTGATG